>CAZLRM010000011.1:14474-15587 GCA_964561895.1 uncultured Christensenellaceae bacterium
CGCCATATTTCAATGGCGCTGGCACATAGGCCGCACATCGTGCTGGATGACGGCGCGGATCTTTCCGCTGCGCTGCATACCACGGAAAAAGAAAAAGCGGCGGTTGTGATCGGTGCGTGCGAGGAAACTACGACGGGGTTGATGCGCTTCCGCGCTTGGCAGCGTGAGGGCGCGCTGAGGTATCCCGTTATCGCAGTCAACGACGCGGACAGCAAGCATCTTTTTGATAACCGCTACGGCACGGGGCAGTCCGTGTGGGACGGCATCATGCGCACGACGAACCTCATCGTCGCCGGAAAAACGGTCGTCATTGCAGGCTATGGCTGGTGCGGCAAGGGCGTGGCATTGCGCGCCAAGGGGCTTGGTGCAAAGATCATCGTTACGGAGATCGATCCCATACGCGCGATGGAAGCCGCGATGGACGGCTTTGACGTGATGCCGATGGATGATGCCGCGCCATTGGGCGACTTGTTTATCACCGTAACGGGCTGCGAGGATGTGATCACGGAAAAGCATTTTATTGAGATGAAAGACGGCGCGCTGCTTTCAAACGCGGGCCATTTCAACGTTGAGGTCAACGCGGCGCAGCTTGAAAGCATGGCGGACAAAACCTACATTGCGAGAAACAATATCATGGCGTATGAAATCGGCGGCAAAACGCTGTACCTGCTCGCCGAAGGGCGGCTCGTAAACCTCGCTACGGGAGACGGGCATCCGGCTGAGATCATGGACATGAGCTTCGCGCTGCAGGCGCTTTCGGTGCGTTACCTTATCGAAAATAAGGGCAGACTGGAAAATAAGGTGCAGCCGGTACCCACACGCATCGACCGGAGCGTCGCAAGGATGAAACTCAAAGCGATGGGCATCGCAATCGACGCGCTCACTAAAGCGCAGAAGAAATATATGTACGGAGAAGCGTATGAAGACCCGGATCAGTAACGGTTTTATTATATCAGCGGACGCCAATGACGCGTGCTATGAAGGCTGCGTGCTGGTGGACGGCGATATTATACTCTATACGGGGCCGGAAAATCTTGCGCCTCCGTTCGAAGCGGACCGCGTGATCAACGCGAAAGGCGGCATCGTTGCGCCGGGTTTTATCAATACGCATAC
>CAZLRM010000011.1:15687-21072 GCA_964561895.1 uncultured Christensenellaceae bacterium
ACATGAGTGCCGCATCCACGTACACGTATCGGAGACGCGCTTAGAACACGAGGATAGCGTTAAGCGCCATGGCAAAACGCCGATTGCGCTTTTGGAATCGCTGGGTGTATTGGAAGCGCCCGTGATGGCCGCACACTGCGTATGGGTATCAGACGAGGATATCGACATCATGGCACGCCACGGGGTCTGCGTAATGTCGTGCCCCGGAAGCAACTTAAAGCTGGGGAGCGGTATCGCGCGCACAGCTAAAATGATGAAAAGCGGCGTTACCGTAAGCTGCGCGACGGACGGTGCGGCGAGCAACAATAACCTCTCCATGATGGAAGAGATGACGCTGTTTGCGCTGCTGCAGAAGGGTATAGAGTACAATCCGGAAATGGTGCCGGCTAAATCCGCAATTAAGGCCGCAACCATTAACGGCGCCCGCACTTTGGGCATGGAAATGTTCACAGGCAGTATCGAGGCGGGCAAGCAGGCTGACATCATCATTATCGATACGAGCGGGCCGCGCTATTGCCCGAAACCCGACCTGCTTAATCATATGGTGTACAGCGGAAGCGATGCGGATGTGATCATGACAATGTCAGCAGGAAATGTACTTTACGAAAGCGGTAAAATTACCTTCGGCGATATTGAAGAGATAATCAAAAATGCGCAGCGCTGCGCGTTGCGCTTGACTGGAGATCCAAGAGGGGGCTGACGGCGTGAAAATACTGACTTGCATCTTTGCCATACTGACAGCCGTCGTATTGTTATTTGGCTGCGCTGCAAACAAAGAGACAGAAAAACCGATACAATCCGCTTCGGGCGGAAGCGTCAATACGGAAAGTAATACCAATTTAAAGGATATAGATATCACTGCAGGCACGCACGAAACCGTCGTCAAATTATCGTTTTTAAGCGGAAGCCGAAAAGCCGGCTACACTGAATCTAAGCTTTTAAGTGTACCCGAATATAAAATTGAACAGCTGTCCTCGCCGGAGCGCGTCATGATTACGCTGCAGAACATCAGTTTTTGGGATTATCAGCAGAAAGACTCGTGGGCGATTTCAGACTTTCTGCTTGGTTTGTTTCAGGAAGCGCCTGCTGCTGACGATTCTCTGATTATCTACCTGCAGCTTTCACGCGCAGCGGAATTTAACGTGGAAGAATCGGAAGGCGAACTCGTAATCCGGCTCAAACCTGCGGAAGCGCAGACAGGCACCCGCTACTATTGCGTTTCCAATTCATTCTATGAGCATCAGGAGGGGATATGGCCTCAGAGTATCGATATGAAACCGGTGCTTTGTTCTGATATAAAAAGCAAGCTGCTGATATCAAAGCCTTTTGATACGATGGAAAAAGCGGAAAGCTACCGGGATTCCATCAATGCTGAGCTGCAACGCGCGCTGCCCGGCAATTCGATCAGCGTAATTGAACTTAATGTTGGTGCGTTGCCCGATTACACCAATATAGATCTTTCGGCATCGGAAAATATAAGCGTGGTATTGAAGGACGGCGAAGCGGCCAGCACACCCCTTTTGCTGCAAAACGGCAGATATCTTGCGACGGCGCTCGACGGGCGCATTGCGTTTTCGCGCAGTTACCGGCCGGATGAACCGGCTCTTGGCTATTCGGATTATGAAAAATTATGGATACTGGATACCAGCGGCCGCGTAAAGGGCGTTGATACACCAGAATCAGGTATGATATTTAATATGATCGATTCAGCGGGATTTTCATATGACAGCCGGTACATCTGCCTGAAAGATGTTTCAATAGAAGACAGTATAATGTATGTATTTGATTTTAATACGAATGCGCTGATCAATCTTGGGGAGGAGGGCTTTGGCAGCCAGACAGCCGCGTTTGCGTGGTCGGATACGGGCGATACGTTGTATGCAATGACAGGATACGGCGAAACGCTGCAGATGCTCTCGTGTACTTTTGCGGAAGACGGCAGTTTTAGCATCAAAGCGGTGGAAGAACAGCCCGGTGCGATAGGGAATCTATGCGTATCGCAGGGGACTTTGTTCTTTGCGGACAGTGATGCTAAAATCATCTATCGGATTGGTGAAACGCGCACTGAGCTAACAAAGGGTACGGATTTTACGGTATCGCCGCAGGGTGATGTGATGGCTGTGCTGGAGACCAGCGTAACGGATAGCGAACAGGTATTGACGAACTTAAAACTCTATGATATCGTGACGGGCGAGCACCGGATGATTGTGGAAAACGCCGACATCGCAGCGTTCGTTTTTTCTGCAGATGGCAGCAAAGTATATTACACAGATGCGTCAGCAGGTGGAGAAGATACGGGAGGCTACGAATACGGGCTTTTTTCCTACGATATCGGGAAAAATGAAAAGTCGCCGGCCGCACTTTGCAGTACGGGAGATATTGCGGCGGACGCTTCGGGTTTTATATATTTGATACAATACTTTGACGAAGCAGAAAGCAGCTTTTACGCGACATATCAATATCAGATAGGATAAATGACGGAGGGTACAATGAGTATTCCGATTTCGGAAGTGGACAAGATCGCTGTGCTATCGCGCCTGAATTTTTGCGAAGCGGAGAAGGTGCAGCTGCAGCAGCATCTCGAGGGCATACTGCACACGGCTGAAAAGCTCAATGAACTGGATACGCAAAATGTTACGCCCACGGCCCATATTCAGGGGCAGGAGAACGTGACGCGCAGTGATACTGTACAGCCGAGCATGGACAACGCGCTGCTTACCGGAAACGCGCCTGAAAAGGAAAACGGCTGTTTTATCGTACCCAAGGTTGTGGAATGAGGTGACGCGTTGATATACGAGCTTACGTTAAAGCAGGCGATGGGTGCGCTGCAAAATAAGGAGCTGTCCGCACGAGAGCTGACCGAAGGGCTGATCGCGAGGATCAAAGATAAAGAACCCAAGGTCATGGCGCTCAATACGCTGTGCGAGCAGAGCGCGCTCAAAGCTGCTGCGGAATCGGATAAGCGCCGTGCGGCGGGACAAGCATTGAGCGCTTATGATGGCATACCCGTTATCGTCAAGGACAATATCTGCACAAAGGGCATAAGCACGACATGTTCATCCAAAATTCTTGAAAATTTTGTACCGCCTTACGACGCGCACGTGGTCGAGATGTTTTATAAGCAAGGCATTATTCCGATCGCCAAATCCAATCTTGATGAATTCGCGATGGGATCCTCCACGGAGAACAGCGCGTTTCATCCCACGTCTAACCCATGGAGTTTAAACTGCGTGCCAGGGGGCTCATCGGGCGGCAGTACAGCCGCGGTTTCGGCAGGTTATGCGCCGTTTGCGCTCGGCTCGGATACGGGGGGCAGTATCCGCCAGCCCGCATCCTACTGCGGCGTCGTGGGCTTAAAGCCGACCTATGGCGCTGTATCGCGCTATGGACTCATCGCTTTTGCTTCGTCGCTCGATCAGATCGGGCCGGTTACGCGTACGGTTGAGGATGCCGCGCTTGCGATGAATGCGATATGCGGGCATGACGGGCGCGACTCGACTTCGCTTAATATTTTGCATCCCGATTATACCAAAACCCTTGGCCAGGACGCTTCCGGAATGCGCATAGGCCTGCCGAAAGAATACTTCGGAACGGGGCTCGGAAGCGAAGTAAAGGAAGCTGTGTATAAGGCGGTAAAGGCGCTGGAAACAGCGGGCGCAGTGGTGGAGGAAGCCACGCTGCCTACCTTCGATTACGCGCTTTCCGCGTACTATATCATATCCTCAGCCGAAGCGGCGTCGAACCTGTCGCGGTTCGACGGCGTTAAGTACGGCTATCGCGCGAAGCAATACGACGGCATCGTCGACATGTATGTGCAGACGCGCAGCGAGGGCTTTGGGCCGGAGGTCAAGCGCCGCATTATGCTGGGAAATTACGTGCTCAGTGCGGGTTACTACGACGCATACTACCTTAAAGCGCTCAAGGTTCGCACGCTGATCAAGCGCGACTTCGATAAGCTGTTTGAGAAGTTCGACTGCATACTGTCGCCTGCAGCTCCCACGCCCGCTTTTTGCACGGGGGAGCACAACGACCCCTTGAGCATGTATATGACCGATATCTATACCGTGCCCGTCAACATCGCGGGGCTGACGGCGATCTCCGTGCCGTGCGCGCTGAGCCAAAACGGCATGCCAATTGGCATGCAACTCATCGCAAAGCCGCTCGGAGAACCCGAAGTGCTGCGCGCCGCATATGCGCTGGAACAAGCTGTGGGCACTATCGGGCAGCCTTCGTTCAGGGAAGGAGCGGGCAAATGAAATACGAAACCGTGATCGGGCTCGAGGTTCACGTCGAGCTGGCGACAAAAACTAAAATATTCTGCGGCTGCGAAAATAAATTCGGCGGAGAGCCCAATACGCACTGTTGCCCCGTTTGCATCGGTATGCCGGGCGTGCTGCCCGTGCTTAACGAAAAAGTGGTGGAGTATGCAGCCAAAGCAGGGCTTGCGACCAACTGTAAAATCGCGAACTTTTCCAAGATGGACAGGAAGGGCTACTACTACCCGGACCTGCCAAAGGCATACCAGATATCGCAGTTCGACCTGCCAATCTGCAAAGGCGGTTGGGTGGATATCAAAACAAAGGACGGGACAAAACGAATCCGTATTACGCGCATCCACATGGAGGAGGACGCAGGCAAGCTGCTTCACGAGGCGTGCGAGGGTACGGCAGTGGATTATAACCGATGCGGCGTACCGCTCATCGAGATCGTGACGGAACCGGACCTTCGCAGTGCGGAGGAGACCCGAGTTTTCCTCGAAACACTCAAAGCCATTATGCAGTATACGGGCGTGTCCGACTGCAAGATGCAGGAGGGCTCACTGCGCTGCGACGTCAATATTTCAGTCCGCGAAGCAGGATCCGAAAAGCTTGGAACGCGCACGGAAATGAAGAATTTAAACAGCTTTTCGGCGGTATACCGCGCGGTAGAAACCGAGAGCGCAAGGCAGATTGAGGTACTGGAGGACGGCGGAACTATCCGGCAGGAAACGCGCCGCTTTGACGACGCCAAAGGGAAAAGCTATCCGATGCGCGGCAAAGAAGAAGCGCATGACTACCGCTACTTCCCCGACCCCGACCTTGTGCCTGTTACATTGACGGATGAACAGATTGAGGTAATCAGGGCAAGCCTTCCGGAGCTTCCTGCGGCAAAGATGCAGCGGTATATCGAACAGCTTGAACTGCCCGAATATGATGCGGGCGTACTGACCGCGGAACACGGGATTGCGGTATTCTTTGAAGGCTGCATCGCGCTGGGTGCGGATGCAAAAAAGGTCAGCAATATCATCATGACCGATCTTTTGCGTCTGCTCAAAGAGGGCAGTATAGCGCCGGAAGAAAACCCGGTAAAACCGGAGCAGCTTGTGGAAACGCTGCGGCTCGTGGA
>CAZLRM010000012.1:0-10457 GCA_964561895.1 uncultured Christensenellaceae bacterium
GATTTGAAGTCAAATACCTCGAAAGCAAGCTCAACGCCGATACCGCTTCTTTAGCTTGCGGGTCGGATGCCGTTTGCGTGTTTGTCAACGATACCGTGAACGGGAGCGTGATCGAAACGCTCAGCGCGCTAGGCGTGCACGTGCTCGCGCTGCGCTGCGCGGGTTACAACAACGTGGATTTTAAGGCGGCATACGGAAAGCTGCACGTCGTGCGCGTACCTGCCTACTCGCCGTATGCGGTGGCGGAGCATGCGATGGCGCTGCTGCTCGCGCTTTGCCGCAATATTCCGCGCGCGCATAACCGCACCAGGGATTTTAACTTCAGCATCCGTGGGCTTACCGGTTTCGACCTGCACGGCAAGACCGCTGGCGTGATCGGCACGGGGCGTATCGGGCGTGTGTTTATGGATATCTGCCGCGGATTTGGCATGAAAGTGATCGCGTACGACGCCTATCCTTCGGAGAGGCAGGGAATTGACTATGTGCCGCTAGATGAACTGATCAGTCAATCCGATGTGATATCGCTGCATTGCCCGCTGACAAGCGAAACCTATCACATGATCGGCGCACAGGCGCTAAAAAGCATAAAACGCGGCGCATACATCATCAACACATCGCGCGGCGCGCTCATCGACAGCACGGAGCTCATCGAGGCGATCAAGGATGGACGTGTGGGAGGCGCGGGCCTTGACGTATACGAGGAGGAGTCGGAGTTGTTCTTCGAAGATTTTTCAGACAAAATCATTAAGGACGATGTGCTTGCCCGGCTCGTGACGATGCCCAACGTGCTCATCACCTCGCATCAGGCGTTCCTCACAAGAGAAGCGCTTGAAAACATCGCACGCACCACGTTTGACAATCTCAAAGATTTATTTGAAACGGGTACGAGCAAAAACGAAATATGCTACCAATGCGATACCAAACCGGGCTGCCGCAAGGATCATACGGCGCCTTGCTTCTAAGGGGGATAGAAAAATGACGTTGTCTTTGATATTCGTCGGGGTAAGCGCGCTCGTTTGCCTGTTTGCGCCCACTGCGCTTGCGGTCATCATGATCAAAAAGCGCGGCGCAAAGCTGCGCGCGTTCCTGCTGGGAGCGGCGGTGTTTGCGGTATTCCAGCTGCTCACGCGCATACCGCTGCTGGGCTGGCTGCAGACAACAGCGTGGTTCATGCTGTTTACGATGACGCAGCCGGTGATTTTTATGTTGCTGCTCGCGTTTACCGCAGGGCTGTTTGAGGAATGCGGGCGCTGGGTCGGTATCCGATTTTTACTGAAGCCCGATATGCTCAATTGGGACAACGCATTCGTATTCGGCCTTGGGCATGGCGGTATGGAAGCTTTGGCGCTTGCTGGTATCAATTACGCGGTACTGTTTGTTCAGATGATCGGTGGGCAGGCTACGGCTGCGGTAATCGCTACGCCACCGTTGGATTTTCTCGCAGGCGCGGCGGAGCGTGTGCTGGCGGTGGCGATGCACGTCGGCTTTACGATGCTGGTGTTTTATGCGGTCAGGCAAAGAAAGCCGCTTTGGCTGGTTATCGCGATTGCGGCGCATACGGCGGTGGATATAGTGGCGGGGCTGATTTCATTGCAGTATATTGCGCTTGGCGTTTGGGCTGTGGAGGGTGTGCTGGCGGTGCTGGCCGCGGTCATGGTATTTGTCACAATACGGTTTAAACCACTGTTAAAATCAGAGGATTTATACTATGAAGGAGAGGAACGATGAAAAAGAGGGTTTTGGGTTTATTGGGAGCGGCGCTGGCTGCCGCCGTGCTGTTTGCGGGCTGCGGCCTTTCAGAGTCCGACGTGCCGTACGCGAGCAATATGGTAGATAATATGATAGCAGGCATTGAGACGGGCGACTATGCGGCATTCAGCCGCGATTTCAGCGACACGTTAAAAAAGGCGATGGATGAGGACGCGTTTGCGGCGCTGGCCGAAACGCTTTCTTCCACGGTCGGCGATTATGAAAGCAAGAGCTTTTCTCAGGCGGCGGATTCGAAAAAGGACGACATCGACTACACCGTGGTCGTATACAAAGCGAAGTTTTCAAACGAGGATGCGGACGTGCTGATGACCGTGTCGTTCAGCGGCGCGCAGGGCAGTAAAAAGATCGAGGGGCTGTTCTTTAATTCGCCCAAGCTGCGCGGCGAATAAACAGCAACAAAACGCGGCCGCCGCGCAAAACCTGCTCGAATATGGCATTGTGTCTGTATTTATCGCTATATATGGCATTGATTTTATATATTTGACATTATATTCGCAAATATATATTATAATTATATATTCATACGATATATTAAATGATAATAATAGCGAGTTGGAGGGCGAACATGTATTGTAGTGATTGCGGAGCATATAACAAAGACGGCGAGAACTTCTGTTCATCTTGCGGGGCAAAGCTGAGCGGGGGCGCGCCGGGGCAGGTGCAATTTGCGCAGCCGTCAAACGCAGGGCAGCCGCCGCGCAAAAAACCGGGCAAGGGCCTATGGATCGGCATTGGGGCTGTTGTGCTCGTGGCGATCGCTGCGGTCGTACTGTTCGTGTATCCGGGGGTACTTGTGAACAGAGGCTTAAGCGGCTTGCTGAGCGGCGACACGGTACAGACCAGATTTGTGAACGACAATGCTGCGGTATTCGTAGGCGCTTTCGAGGGACTTAAGAACGACACGGCAAAAGATCTGTTGGGAAAGCCTTTTTCGCTGTCCATGGATATTGACGCGGAAATCGGGGGAGACAGCGAATCGGTGTCGTTGGATATGGCGTATGACGAGCAAACGCTGGGCGCCAATGCCAAGGTTGCAGGCCAGAGCGTTACGCTAAAACTGCTGGAGGATGTGCTGTATGTCTCCGTACCCGGCGGGTACGTACAGGGTGTCCGGTTTGATACCGACGCTGACCTGTCCGAAAAGATGCCGCTGAAGGAAAGAATCGCCGCGCTGGCTGAGAATATGCAGGGCGATACAGCTTCACTGGATTATAGAAAGCTTGCGGAAACGTTTTTTAACAGCATTGATAAGGACTGCTTTGAAAAAAGCGCCTCTAAAACAACGCTGGCGATGGACGCGGACGACCTCATTGCAATGCTCGAAACCTTTATTCAAAAGCTTCAGGACGACGATGATTTGCTTGATTCGCTTGAAGACTATATCAAGGATATTTCGGGCAGTTCGGCCGACGTGATCGACGCGCTGAATGACGCCATTGACAGTCTGGAAGAGTCGAAGGATAAGGTGGACCCGAGCCTTGAGTGGGTCGTATCGTATCAGGGCGGCAAGCCTGTTTCCATAGAGCTGACCATTGAGGCTGCCGGCGATGAGCTCGGATTCTCTTTTGAGTACGAGAACACCGGAAGCGCAACGGATATCGATTTTGCCATTGAAGTGCCTGATTCCGGAATAACCGGCAGCATGAAATATGAAAAGACCACAAAAGGTATCGAATACAGCGGGGATATCGCTGCTGAAGGGCAGACAATCAGCTTTGAAGGCAGCGAATCGTGGTCTGACGATGATATATCGGGAGAGGTTACGCTTGAGGCGGGCGGACAAACGGTGAAGTTAAGCTACGATGGCACGCTGACGATCCGCGCGCCAAAGACGAACGTCGACGACGATTCCGCATACGATATCGACACCGATAATGCCACCGTAATGGATATTAAAGATCTTATGGGCGGCTTGGGTTCCATGCCCGGCGTGAGTTCGGTGATTCCGAATATGGAGTCCCCGATTGCGTCCGAGAACAGCCTGGAAGGAAGGATTTATGCCACCCAGGGCTTTTCCTCCGAGGGTACGGAGGAAGCGGCTTTCTATTTTGAAAACGGCTTGGTATATATCGGAACAGTGGGTATGACAATTGATGAGATCAGGGAAACCAGCAACTTGTATACCCCATACGGAATTACCTATACCTTTGACGGGATGATGCTCGTAATGACCTCAAACGGCGAGACCCGTACGTTTTCTTACGATGTTTATAGCGATATGCTGGTCGCGGAAGACGGTACGGTACTTTTACGGGTGCAATAATTAAAGGCGTGAGAGCCCCAAATACATCTTTGGATCCGGGGCTCTCCTTTTTTTATTCCGGTTTCCCGCCTGCGTTCCGCGATCAGACGCGCCTGCCGATCATGCAGATGAGGTTCATGTACTTTCCGCCATCCGCACGAACCATGTCGCGGTCGCGCACGGCATAAGGGTTGTCGCAGGCAAGCCAGTCGTTCCAAGCCTCGTCAAACCCCTCAAACTCCCAGCAGTGCTCCAACTTTAGCAATCCGGATGATCCCAAGTGATGCTTCCACCAACCGGTTGAACGGAACGTGCCAAAATCCTCGGCGGAGACATACGGCGCCATCTCGTCAGGCACACCCTCAAGGTCCGCTTTGACGCCCGGTATTCCCAGCGCGATTTCTCCGCCCGGCTTGACAAGCGGCGCGAGGCAGCGATCCATATACCCTTCCTCCATGCCGAAGTAGAGGTATGCGTCAATGCATACCGCCGCGTCGAAATACGCTTGCGCGTAAGGCAGATCATGCGCATCCGCGTGGATCGGTATGATCCTCTCTTCCAGCCCCAGCGCTTTAAAGCGCAGATAGTTTTCCGTTGCGGGTATCCAAAGGTCGGTCGCGCAGACCGTCACGCCAAATTCCCTCGCGAGGAATATGGAGGTCAGCCCCTTGCCGCAGCCAAGGTCCAGCACGCGCATGCCGGGGTGCAGCGCCATGTGCGCGGATATATCCTCCAGCAGCTTTACGCAATTGGGGCCCATCATGTTTTCTCTCATAAAGTCCGGGTCGAACTTTTCGCTTTTTTCATATTTCATTTGGTCAGCTCCTTTAATTTTTAGCGCTTGCCCCGCGGAGCCGAATAAAAAGGCGCGAAACCGCGCCGCCAATGTGCTGTATTGCGCGCCGGTTGGAATCGTCCGCAAGGCTGTTAAGTACAGCAAACACACGTTAATGCGTTTGCGCCTTTAAGTCCTTACAGAACAATCTCCAAACAGACACCGCCTTATGATTTGATAACTTATCTTATTCCCGAAAGAAACGGATGTCAAGCTTGCTTATGAGGGATTTCGTTCACGGCTTTTCCCGGTTGCTTTGTGTACAACGCACCAAAGCTGAGCGCCTTGGCGGGGCAGGCTTTGATGCAGTCGCCGCAGCGGATACATTCCGCATTGTTGGGGGTTTTGGAGGGGTTGATATCCATTTTGCACGCTTTGGCGCAGGCGCTGCAGTGCGTGCATTTTGGCGTTTCGAGACGGATGCCGAACACAGAAATCTTATTGAACATCGCGTAGATCGCGCCGAGCGGGCAGACGAACCGGCAGAAAGGGCGGTAGACGTATACCGACAACACGATAGCGGCGATAAGCAGCAGTACCTTCCAAAAGAACAGAGCGCCGATGCTCTGCTGCAGCGATTCGTTGAGCGTCACAAGCGGCACACCCGCTTCGAGCGTACCCGCGGGGCAGACATATTTACAGAACGTGGGCGTGGAAGCGCCGCTCTGCAGGTACAGCGCGGCGGGCAGCAGCAGAACCAATACGGCGAGCATAAAATACTTGCCGTATTTTAGAGTGTCAAAGGCGCGCTTGCGGCGCAGTTTGGGTGAGGGAATTTTGTGCAGCAGCTCCTGCACGAATCCAAAAGGGCATGCCCAGCCGCAGATGAACCGCCCGAGCAGCGCGCCGATGAATATCAGGAAGCCCGCAACATAAAAGCTGACCTTGAAATATACCGCGCCGATTGAGGCTTGCAGAGAGCCGATAGGGCAGGACCCCACCGCGCCGGGGCAGGAGTAACAGTTCAAACCCGGTACACAAACCGATTTGAGTTTGCCCTGATAGATGGTTCCCGTAAAGAAGCCTGGAATATTCGCGTTATAAACAAGCGCGGTCAGCGCCTGAAAGAGCTTTCGCTTAGCCAATGCCTATACACTCCAGACAGATGAGTATCGCTTTGCGGAGTATTACTGCCGCCTCGCTGCTGAATAAGCCCAGCAACATCAATACTGCGCCGGCGCACAGCAGCACGGCAGGCAGTACCAGGCTTCTTAAGCGGCTCATTGTGCCAATACCTTATCGATCGCGGCCTTTAAGGTATCGTAATCCCATGCACGCGCAAAGTGCGTCGAAATGATGCCGCCCGCGTTCAGAATGAACGTATGGGGGATGGACTGGATACTATAGCCTTCAAACGGCGCGCCGTTTTCCGCATACGCGAACGGCAACGTATAGCCGTTGCTGTCCTTAAAATCCTGCGCGGTGGCTTCGTCTTCCCCTATATCGATAGCGATGAAAGTGACCCGGCCGCTGTACTCGCCATAAAGCTGTTCAATGTCGGGCATTTCGGCCTTGCACGGGCCGCACCATGTGGCAAACAGGTTGATAAACACGGGCTTACCGCTGTGCTCCGAGAGCGTAAAGGTTCCGCCTCCTGCCAATGGTACGGAAAAATCGGGCAGCACATCGCCCTCCTCATACCCCGTATCGGCAGCGGCGGCGGTTTCTTGGGTTTTGTCCGTATGGCCGCATCCCGCGAGCGTAAACACCAGCAGTATCGCAAGCATCGCAGCAGAAAGCTTAAATCTAAAACTCATTTTTTATACCTCGAAGTATATTCATATATATAAATATATATATGATTATACTATCATTCAAAAGTCATGTCAACACTCGCCCGGTTCGCTTATTTTTTAGTTAGCGTATCATATTTTCAGTGTCAAGTATCCGATTTCCCGTACTATCATATGCATATAGCAAGGCGGCAATTCACCGCAGCGAATGAAACGGGACATGCGTGAATATACATACATGGGGGTGTGAACATATGAAAAAACTAAAGAGCAGTATGAAAAAAACGGTGATCACAAACATGTGCCTCGCGGTAATCATCGCGCTGGTATACCTCGCCGCATTTATGCCCGCGCACGCCGCTTTGGGCGTAAGGCCTGCGCTCAAGGGCAATACAGGCGAAAACGTCGTAGGCCTGCAGATTGTTGTGGACGATAAAAGCAATATCGCGGCTTACCTCGATACGCTGGAGCGGTACGGCGTCAAGGGTACGTTTTTTTTCAGCGAGCAGCAGACCGAAGCGCAAAAACCGACGCTGCTAAGCGTGCTGGGCCGGGGCCACGGCATAGGATATTACATAAGCGAGTATACCCGGTCGTCCGCATTATACATAGGCAACGGATACAGCATACCCGTGCTGAGCGCTGCGGCAAAGGATGGAATGTGCGAAGTATGCCCGTCTGTTGATATTTCAAAGCTCAGCCGTTTGGATGATTGGCCTTCCGTGTTGTCGGAGAGTATCACAGGCGATATGTTCATCTACATCCGCGCGGATAATAATTATGCCGATTTTGAAAAAGTAGTACAAATCGTGATGGATAAAGGTTATACTATTTTAAAGGTTAATGAAATGCTTTAAAGGAGAGATACATGTTTCACACTCTGGGTAACGGTATCCGCGTGATTTCAAAACCGCTGCCTTATTTAAGTTCCGTAGCGGCAGGTATCTGGGTAAAGACGGGTTCAACCTGTGAAACCGCTGAAGAAAACGGCATATCCCACTTTATCGAACACATGATGTTCAAGGGTACGCAGAAGCGTTCCACGCGCCAGATTGCCGCGGACATCGATAAAATCGGCGGCCAGATCAACGCATTCACGTCTAAGGAATGCACCTGCTATCATATCCGCGTAGTGCCGGACAAGCTTTCCGTCGGGCTCGACGTGCTTTCCGATTTATTTACCGGCGCACAGTTCGACGAGCAGGAGATGGAGAAAGAAAAGGGCGTGGTCATCGAGGAGATCGCGATGGTGAACGACGACGTGGAGGAGCTCACGCACGAGAAGATATCCGAGCTGTTTTTTTCGGGCAGCACGCTTTCAAAGCCTATACTCGGCCCTGCCGAAAATATCCGGCGTTTTACGCAAGGCGATCTGTTCTCTTATGTTGATATGCACTATTATCCGGCCAACATCGTTATCGCTGTGGCGGGCAACTATGAAGAGGCAGAGCTGATTGGAACACTGGGAAAATATTTCGGCTCGTATTCGCGGGGTCTCAAAAATGAGAAAGACGAGTGCGAAGCACCGTTTTACCCTGCAACGCGCACACTGTTTATCGAAAAAGACGTGGAACAGACGCACCTGTGCCTTTCGTTCCCCGGCACGACGTTTGCCGACGATGAACGGTTCTCGCTCGCGGTCTTGAATAACGTGCTGGGCGGCGGCATGAGTTCCCGGCTGTTTCAGCTGATCCGTGAAGAAAAAGGCCTTGCGTACTCGGTGTATTCGTATCCTTCTACCTACAGCTTTTCAGGCATGTTCACGCTGTACGCGGGTACGACTGCCGCAAACGCAGACGAGGTGGTGCGGCTCTTCAAGCAAGAGATCGATATGCTTAAAAACGAGCGTATCGGCGAGGAGGAGTTTGCGCAGGGCAAGGATCAACTCATCGGCAACTATGCGCTGTCGATGGAGGGCTCCAACGCGGTGATGAGCGCGCTGGGCAAGCAGCTGCTGCTGCTGGACGAGGAATACAACGAAGAAGAGACGATGAGAAAGATCGAGGAGGTCACCATAGAGCGCGTGGACGCTTTGATTGACAAGATATTCGACTTTTCCAAGATGTCTGCCGTGTTCGCGGGCAAGATCGAAAAGAGGGACCAGATCGAAGGTTTATTGGAGGGGTTTTGATGGACAAGCTGGAGCATATTTTCGAGTTGCAGAACATGTTTGATACCGAACTGGCAGAGCGGCGCGGGCTTTCCGGCATACCGATGGAGCAGTGGATACAGAAAGAGACGCTCGCGATGCTCTCCGAGCTCGCCGAACTCATCGACGAGGTCAACTTCAAGTGGTGGAAGAACCCCAAGGCCGTGGACGAGGACAAGGTAAAAGACGAGCTTGTGGACATTCTTCATTTCTTCGTGAGCATGTGCCTCAAAACGGGCCTGGACGCTTCCGAGCTTCACCGCCGCTACCTCGACAAAAACAAGGAAAACTTCAACCGCCAGCACGGCGTATCCGAAAAGAAGGGCTACGAAGTGGAGGAAGCGGAAGCATAGGAAAGGTTGTCATAGCGAAAGTCGCATCAATAACCTGTTATACATTATTACGTAAATGCAAGGGGCGGCTATATCGGCTGCCCCTGTTTGCTGAGATCCTTCGGTATCGTTTCGGTACACACGTGAAGGACGTTAAACCGCAAAATTCGAATATCCATTAGAATATCCCTTCACCGGCCGAAGAACTTACTGGAGCTGGCATGCGGGATGATTGTTAATTCAGTGAACCGGGCGGCCTTGCACCGTCCAGCAATTGCTCTGTGCTCAATCCGAATGTATACTGGAAATGCGGCTTGTCGACAAGACTGACCTTAAACGTCGTCCAGTTGCCGCCCCATTCCAGACCCGCGCGCTGGCCGATCGCTCCCATCCGGTCGAACTCCGCCGCTGCGTTCCAGTCCACATTACCGTTAACCAACGGAACGCAGTCGAACGCGAGTCCCCAGTTATGATAAGAATCTCCGCCCATAGCGTCTGTGACGATTCTTCCCGGTTTCGTTCTGCCCTGCGCGTAAAGCGCATCCTGTTCGTTCCAGCTTCTGAAAGCCACCAATACGGTAACATCAAGACCATCCGCCTTACACATGCCAAGAAATTTCCTCACCAGTGCAGCGACATAAGGGTTCAGCGAGGTTATGCTATTTGAGGTCGGTCGTTTGCTGTAATCGTCGGGCGGATGGGGGTTGAATAACTGCTGTCTGGTTCTCGGGTCAACGACTCCGCTTTGCTTAAGACCGTTGACGCTTTGGAGCCTTGTCACGGCATTTGCCGTTTTCGGGCCGTATATTCCGTCCGGGGTTCCGGCATTGAAGCTGACCGAATTCAGCTTGTTTTGTATTCTTCTGATGCTTTCAAACAACACGTCCCAAGTGACCGGGCCGACAATACCATCGGGTACCAACTTGTTCTCGGCTTGAAAATCCGTTACGACCTCCTGGGTTAGCTTATCAAACACGCCCGTGATGCTAAGGCCGTTATAGGTGTAGTTCAGTCCATGCAGGTTCATCTGAAGTATCCTTACGGACGGGCCTTCATCATAAAGTTTCAATATAGGCCGATCAGGCATAGTCATCCCCTCAAAAGTTCTTTCGCTGTATTATATGTTTTGCAGCGGTGATAAACCACTCCGTACGTAAAGGCGGAGGCGCCGGGACAGCGTTGAAATTGTCCTCGGGTTTGCAGGCACATGCTCAAGTCTACTTCATTTTCAAAAAGCATAAATTAAATAAAAAATATCCGGTCTTGGCGGTGACTGCATGTACCCAGTTAGAAAGACAGTTAAATTGAGCTTGATGCTTTTTTTGCTTGTTATTGAGATTGTTGCAGCAGCAATCATATTTCCGGACAGTGTTTTTGTATCGACGAAGGAGCAGGA
>CAZLRM010000012.1:10557-20255 GCA_964561895.1 uncultured Christensenellaceae bacterium
TTGCAGCAGCAATCATATTTCCGGACAGTGTTTTTGTATCGACGAAGGAGCAGGAAAATTGGGGCGAAATTCTTCGTACTATTTTTGAAGAAAGGAACGGCGCTCTTTTAAGCGGAGAAACAGAAACGCTCAAATTAAGGTATGCAACACAAGAACGCGTCGGCCGGTGGGCGTTGGAGCATGAACCCAATAGGACGGCATATTTGCAGGATTGGGCAGCCTGGCGCTGCATACGGTTTACAACCATATGCAGCGATGTGATCATCAAAAGAGTACGCGAGGTCGGCCGCGGGTATGCTTTCCGTATCCTTGTTTCCACCTCGTATAACTACGTATATGAGGACCAGCCGGACCTGATAAATCTTTTCCGCATCGGCACATATCATTCGCTGGATTTGATTCCGGGCAGCGTGGCCGGTTCGTGGGTGATCAGCCGCGAGTGGTATATGGACCCGCTCCAGGATCCGCTCCTCGAAGATAAGTCCAACACTGAGGAAGTCCGACAGTTTATAACGGCACAGACGCAAACGAATTATTCCGGGATATCCGGTTCCAGAAAGCTCGCGCTGGAGTATGCCGACCGCTTTGCGGGCGCCGCTTCAGACGGGGAGAACGGATACGGCTATAATCCGGAATACCCGAACTACAATGATATGGGCGGTGATTGTTCCAACTATGTCTCTCAGATTTTACATGAAAGCGGGTATAAGACAGGCTATGGATGGAATTACACAAAAAATTCGGCTACCCGCTCCTGGTGCAACGCGGCGGGGCTTCAAAGTTACCTGGTTTGGAGCGGAAAGGCATACGCCATTGCCCAGGGAAATTACATCAAGGTATATCAGGCAGCCTATCAGCTGGCACCGGGAGACGCCATCGCGTATATCGACGGGGGAAGAGTCGATCATATGGGTTTTGTGGCCGCTGTTGATTCAAAAGGTTATCCTCTGGTCAATACGCACACAGCAGACCGTTACCATGTGCCGTGGGATTTAGGCTGGAACGAGAGCGATATCAAATATATACTGCTCAAAGTCAATTACCCTTCCGGTTAGCCTGTTGAAACGGTTATTTGAGCGTGAATATGATACCCGCCACGATCAGAACCGCGCCGATGATTTTCGCGGTTGTAATGGTTTCGTTTAGGAAAAGCGCGCAGAGTATTACGGTCACCAGCGGCGAGCAGGACAGTATGGTGGCGACCAACGATACCTGCCCGTGCTTGATCGCAAAAAAGTAGGCGAGGTCTCCAATAAACGATGAAAGTACAGCATCAAGTATCAGAAATATGAGCGCCGTAGAGGATATATGACCGATCTTGGAGAAACTCCCGTCGGCAATCATCCAGCCAAACAATATGATGACTGTCGCCGAAGCGCCGATGGCAAGCCCGGCGTGCGGCTCAATGTCTTTCAATCCCAACTTAACGAACAGCGGGGTAACTCCCCAGCAGATCATGCTGATAAAAGAAAATATAAGAACGAGTATGTTCAGATACCGTGAATTCATATATATGCCGCTTTACAAACTAATAATATACTAATGTTATATGAGCTGAAATAAAGATATATTATCGCAGCGGCTTTGATTGTTGTTATAAAAGCAAGTTTAATGGGGTGGTACAATGAGAAAAACTATAGGGGCGTCCGCGGTATTTATCGTTATTATCGTAATCGCATTCGTGCTCGCGGTTGCGATACTGTTGTGCTGTATCCGCCCGCAGACTCTGTTCGGATACTAAAGGGCATTCTGTACTTCCGCTTTCGTAAGCATATCGTGAAAGCTCGGCGTAAGCAGCGCAATGCACGATACTTCGGCTGCTTTTTTACATTCACCCCCCTATATAAATCCGCATACGATAAGTTGAGCAAGTATTTGCAGGAGGGAGACGGATGCAAAGCATACTGATCGCGGGGGGAGACATGCGCCAGGTCCGGCTTGCGGAGATGCTCGGAAAAAAAGGATACGACGTACATATCGCAGGCTTTGATAAGCTGGACAGTGCTGTGGAATTCCCGGACAGTACGGACTGGGTGTTTTTACCCGTGCCCTACAAGTCGCCGGACGGCGATATCAAAGCGCCGTTTTCTACAGAAAAGTTCCAACTGGCAGATATCGCAGCGCGGTATCCCGCTAGCGCATATCTGCTGGGCGGTATGGACGCGGCCGCGCAGGAGCTGCTTGCGGGCAGGCACGTGATCGATCTGCTCAAAGACGAGGCATTTTTGGTATATAACGCGCTTTTGACTGCGCAGGGCGCGGTTTGCGCTTTCCTGAAAGACAGCGAAACAGCGCTGTGCGGCGCACGGTGCGTCGTAACGGGTTACGGGCGTATCGCCAAGCTGCTCTGCGGGCTGCTGAAAGCGCACGCCGCCAAGGTGACTGCAGTGGCGCGCAAATACAGCGACCTCGAGGTAATCCGCGCGGAAGGTATGACGGCGCTGCACATGACATCTTTAGCACAAGCGCTGCGCCATGCCGACGTGGTGTTCAATACCGTGCCGGAGCGCATATTCGGCGAGGAAGAACTGAAAAGCATACCTGAAGCTGCGCGCGTGATCGAGCTCGCGTCGCCGCCCTATGGGCTGGACTTACCGCGCGCAAAGGAACTGGGTTTAAACGTGCGCATCGAAGCAGGGCTGCCGGGGCGGTATTTCCCGGTGTCGGCGGCAAGCGCGATGCTGTGCGTTTTTGAAAGAGAGGAAAGGCAGCATGGAATTGGAAGGTAAACGGATCGGATTTGCCATCACGGGTTCGTTTTGTACATTTGACCGCATCATGCCGGTCGTAGAGGAATTGGTTGCAATCGGCGCCAATGTGACGCCGATATTGTCCTACGCCGCGGCGAACCACGATACACGGTTTATGAAAGCAACGGAATTGAAGCACTTTTTATGCGTAACGACGGGCAACGAGATCATATACGACCTCGTACACGCGGAACCTATCGGGCCTCAGCGGCTGCTCGATCTGGTCATTATCGCGCCCTGCACGGGAAATACGCTCGCGAAGCTCGCGCTTGGCATAACCGATACGCCCGTACTGCTGGCGGCAAAGGCACATCTGAGAAACGGCGGGCCGGTGCTGATCGCGGTGTCGACAAACGACGCGCTTTCAGCCAATGCGAAAAACTTAGGCCTGCTGCTGAACACGCGCAGCATCTATTTTGTGCCCTACCGGCAGGACGACAGTAAAAAGAAGTGCACGTCGATCGTAGCGGATATGAGCATGATTGTGACGGCCGCTCAGCTTGCGCTCGACGGAAAGCAGATACAGCCTGTGATGCTTCAGCCGCAATGACGGATAAATGTTTCCCCGCGGGAGGATAATAGCTTTATCTGATCGCGGGGGAAAACCATGGGGAACGAAGAAGAAAAGAAGCAGGAAGCACAGCTTGGCATGCAGATCAAAGAATACGGCATGCCGCTTACGCCTGCCTCGCCCATCCATTTTGTGAGCATCATCGGACAGATCGAGGGGCACATGCATCTGCCGCCCAGCAACAAGGTGACCAAGTACGAACATATACTGCCGCAGCTTGTGATGATCGAGCAGGACCCGGAAATAAAGGGATTTGTGCTGCTCATGAATACAGCGGGCGGTGATGTGGAGGCAGGGCTGGCCTTGGCTGAGATGATCGCGGGCATGAAGAAGCCCTGCGTGTCGCTTGTTTTGGGCGGCGGCCACAGCATCGGGCTCACGCTCGCGGTGTCCGCGAAGTATTCGTATATTTCGCCCACGGCAAGCGTCACGATACACCCCATCCGCATGAGCGGCGTGGTGATCGGTGTGCCGCAGACATTTGATTACCTGCACAAGATGCAGCAGCGCATCATCGATTTCGTGTGCGCGCACTCGAGGATATCGGCGGAGGAATATCGGCGGCTCATGATGCTGACGGGCGAAATGGCTAACGACTGCGGCACTGTGCTCGTAGGCAAAGAGGTGGTGGACTACGGCATGATCGACTCCGTGGGCGATTTTACAATGGCTTACGATAAGGTAAAAAGCCTCGCCGGAATCGCGGAGGACGGCAAGGCGGAATCAAAAACGCAGGGCAACACGCCTGAGCCGCCTGATGGCACGAATACATGCACTGCAAGCCAATGATTGTATATTTCACCCGGTATGGTATAATGATTACCGAGGTGAAGGTGTATGCCGAAAGGCAAGGCAAAACAATCTGCGCCCAAACCCAAGCAGATGTCCGTGAAGAAGAAGCCGTATGGTGAAGCGGCGGGTGTGATATTCATCGCGCTAGGTATATTTTTGGGCGTGTGCGTATTTATTAAGACGGACACCGGCCTGCTGGGCGGTGCGTTTCGCGACGTGCTGCTGGGGCTGTTCGGTCTGTATGTGTATTTCGTACCGTTCGCGCTGATTGCGCTGGGTATCGGTATCATAGCTGCGCGCAGCAGAAAGATGGGCGGGGGAAGAACCGCGCTCATTATTCTAATTATCATTTCGATGCTCTCGCTGACGCATACCTTTATATTAAGCAAGCTGAATTTGACCGGGGGCTTTTTTGCGTATGTTGCGGATTCGTATCGCGTGGGCTTGCAGTACGCGGGTGCTGGCGCGGTGGGATGCCTGCTCGTGTACCCGTGCAATTTGCTGATCGGCAATATAGGCTGCATCATACTTTTCATTACAATGATGCTCGTTTCAGTACTGCTGCTGACGGGCATATCGATCAAATCCATGAGCCGCGGCGTCGTGGACGCGGGCAAGCGCACTGTGGAGAAGGCACGCGAGAGCGCGGAGCAGCGCAGGCAAAGCAAGCTCTATATCGAGAATCTGCGCGAGGACGAGGACGAGTTGATATCGGCGTACTTCGAGCCGGAGCCGCCGCGCGAACCGGAGCTTTTAAACAAACGAAGCTTTCGCAGGCAAAAGCCCATGCCCAGCTACTTTGACGACGAACAGTATACGGCAAGACCCGACCTGGTAATGCCCGGCGAGACAGCGCCTGCGTACCGCGCCGGCGCTGCGCCGCAGCGCGAGCCCGAGACGCGCGGCGAAGGCTTGCCGGCCGAGCAGCCGGCAAAGGAACCGGTTAAGCGTACGTCCGTGGTGCAGATAGGGCATGCCGTCGAAGCTCCCGAAGCGCCCGTTAAAAAGCGCGGCAGCGGTACGTACCGCAAGCCGCCCATCAATCTGCTGACGCGCGCGGAGGAACAGAGCAAAAGCGCGGGGCTGGAGGAACAGCGCCGCACCGCGATGCTGATCGAGGAGACGCTGAAAAACTTCGGCGTGGAAGCGCAGGTGGTGCATACCGTGCGCGGCCCCGCCGTGACGCGGTACGAACTGCGCCCCGCACCCGGCGTGCGCGTGAAGCGCATCAAGGAGCTTGAGAGCGATATTGCGATGAATCTCGCCGCTAAAGCCGTCAAGATCGAAGCGCCCATACCGGGCAAAGCGGCAGTGGGCATCGAGGTGCCCAATTCGGATGTGGCGTTTGTGCACCTGCGTACGCTCATCGAAACAGAGGAATTTAAAAAAGCACCCTCGCCGTTGACGTTTGCGCTCGGCAAGGATATTTCGGGCAAGAACTATTACGTCGATATCGCCAAGATGCCGCACATACTCATCGCGGGGGAGACAGGCAGCGGCAAGAGCGTGTGCATCAACTCAATGATCACGAGCCTGATCTATAAGGCCTCGCCCGATGAAGTCAAGCTGGTGATGATCGATCCTAAAGTTGTCGAGCTGTCCATGTACAAGCAGATACCGCATCTGCTCGTGCCCGTCGTGACCGACCCCAAAAAGGCTGCGAGTGCGCTGAATTGGGCGGTCAGCGAGATGAATTCGCGCTACAAACTGTTTGCGGAACGCGGAGCGAGAGAGATCATGCGCTTCAACCAGATCATCGGGGAGGACGAAACGGCGCTGCCGCATATCGTCGTGATCATTGACGAACTTGCGGAACTTATGATGTCGTCCCCCAGAGAGGTGGAGGAATCCATCTGCCGCATCGCGCAGCTTGGCCGGGCGGCAGGTATCCATCTCGTCGTCGCAACGCAGCGCCCGTCGGTCAACGTCATCACGGGCGTGATCAAAGCCAACATCAGTTCGCGCATCGCGTTCAAGGTGAATTCGGGAGTGGATTCGCGCACAATACTTGACCA
The DNA here is from genome assembly GCA_964561895.1 of uncultured Christensenellaceae bacterium. Classification (GTDB taxonomy): domain Bacteria; phylum Bacillota; class Clostridia; order Christensenellales; family SZUA-584; genus JAEWCC01. The sequence goes on from CAZLRM010000012.1 coordinate 16,686, forward strand.
GAACGGAGCGGAGAGGCTGCTGCGCAACGGGGACATGCTGTATTTTCCGTCGGGCGCGCCTAAGCCGCAGCGCCTGCAGGGCTGCTATGTTTCGGACACCGACATCGAAGCCGTCACGCAGTATGTTTCGAGCGGCAATGAAGCGGAGTTCGACGAGGAAATTGTGAACAACCTCAACGCGGTGGATGAGGACGAGCCTGAGGAAGGCGAAATGGATTCGATGCTGCCGCGCGCTGTGGAGGTTGTGCTCGAATACGGACAGGCGTCCATATCGATGCTGCAACGCAGGCTGCGCATCGGCTACGCGCGAGCCGGGCATCTGATTGATCTGATGGAGCAGAAGCGTATCGTCAGCCCGTTCGAGGGCAGCAAAGCGCGGCAGGTGCTCATTACGCGCGACATGTTCGAGCAGATGTTCGGTGCGGGGGAGGACAGTGATGGATAACGTATATATACATATCGTGTCGCTCGGCTGCGCGAAAAACCGCATCGACACGGAGCATATGCTGGGATTGCTTTCGGAAAGCAATGCGGTGATCGTAGACGAGCCGGAGGGCGCGGACATCATCATCGTCAATACATGCGGCTTCATCCACGAGGCCAAGCAGGAATCGATCGATACCATACTCAATATGGCAAAATATAAGGAAACCGGCGCGGCGCTTATCGTGACGGGATGCCTTTCTCAGCGCTATGCGAAGCAGCTGATCGACGAGCTGCCCGAGGTGGACGCATTTCTTGGCGTGTCGGGTTACAGCCGCCTGCTGGACGCAGTGCAGTCCGTGCTGGCAGGAAAGAAATACGTCTGCTGCGACCGCATCGATCCCGATATCCGCCCGCGCGTGCTTACGACGCCGGGGCACCTTGCCTACGTGCGCATTGCCGACGGCTGTTCCAACCGCTGCAGCTACTGTGCGATTCCGCTGATCCGCGGCGAGCTTAAAAGCCGCAGTATGGGGAGCATACTCAGCGAGATATCCGACCTGCACGAAGCGGGCGTAACCGAGGCGGTACTTATCGCGCAGGATACCACGCGCTACGGCGAGGATCTGGGACGGCGCGCACTGCCCGAGCTTTTAGGCAAGGCGGCAAAAATCATGCAAGGCGGATGGCTGCGCGTATTATACTGTTATCCCGACGGCATCACGGACGAACTCATCGACGTGATGCAAAGACATGACAACGTCTGCAAATATATCGATCTGCCGCTGCAGCATTTCAGCGACAGCATACTTTCCCGCATGGACCGGCGGCAAACCTGCGAAGGCACGAGAAAGCTCGTCAAAAAGCTGCACAGCGCGGGCTTTACGGTGCGCACGTCGCTGATCGTGGGTTTTCCGGGCGAGACACAGGCGGACTTTGAGATTATGACGGACTGCGTGAAGGAACTGCAATTTGAGCGCCTCGGCGTGTTCCGCTACTCCGCGGAGGAGGGCACGCCCGCCGAAAAGCTGCCAAGCCCCGTACCGGATGAGGTCAAAGCGGAGCGCTTCAACGCGCTGATGGGATTGCAGGAGGGCATATCGCTTGCGATCTGCCAGAAGCAGATCGGCAAAATAAGCCGCGTGATCGTGGACGGCCTTGACGCAGAAACAGGAATCTATATCGCGCGAAGTGAGGCGCAGGCACCGCAGGTGGACGGCGTGACATACATTTCCGCAAAAAAAGACTTGACGCCGGGCAGTTTTCATGATGTGCTGATTAAGGACGCATACGAATACGACCTGCTGGGGGATTTGACATGAACCTTCCGAACAAGCTTACGCTACTGCGCATCATACTCGTGCCTGTATTTATCGCATTTTTCTATATCCGCATGCCATGGTGGAACTACTACGCGGCGCTTGTGTTTGTGGGCGCTTCGCTGACCGACCTGTTTGATGGCAAGATTGCGCGTAAACGCGATATCGTTACCAATTTCGGCAAGCTCATCGACCCTATGGCGGACAAGCTGCTCGTTTGCAGCGCGCTGATACTGCTTACGGCGATCGGGTGGGTGCACGAGGTACTTGTCATTATCATGATCGCGCGCGAGTTCGTCGTGAGCGCATTGCGTATGGTCGCCGCGGCGGAGGGAAAGGTACTGGCCGCCGACAACTGGGGCAAGGCAAAAACGGTGGTGCAGATCGTCGCGGTGGTGTTCGTGCTGCTGCGCGAAGGCGTATTTGCGGTGATCGGGCTGGAAACGGTGCTCGTCGTCTGCGGCGATGTGCTGATGATTGCGGGAGCGGTATTGTCGGTGATTTCATGCATCGGATACTATGTGAAAAACAAAGCGGTGCTCAAGGATATGTTTTAGCCTATTTTCCGTACAGCGCGTGTGATAAAATACCGGATATGGGGCGGTCATACCCATTCTGGGCACGGGAACCCCTGCGTGGCTGCCCGGCTGGCGGCTGACGAGAAACGGATTTAACCTGTAAAGATATCGTATTTAGGAGGGGTAATATGTCGGTTGAGAAGCAAAAAGCGCTGGAGATGGCGCTCACACAGATCGAGAAGCAGTTCGGCAAGGGCAGTATCATGAAGCTTGGAGACGCGGCGAGCGTACCGGTTTCCGTAATCCCCACGGGCTGTATGGAGCTTGACATCGCGATCGGCGTGGGCGGCGTGCCGCGCGGGCGAATCATAGAGATCTACGGGCCGGAATCCTCCGGCAAAACCACTATGGCGCTGCACATGGCAGCCGAAGCGCAAAAGCTCGGCGGCGCGGCGGCATTTGTGGACGCGGAGCACGCGCTTGACCCCGCTTACGCCAAGAATCTGGGCGTGGACACCGATAACCTCTACGTCTCTCAGCCCGATACGGGCGAGCAGGCGCTCGAGATCACCGAGGCGCTCGTGCGCAGCGGCGCGATCGATATCATCATTATCGACTCGGTGGCGGCACTCGTACCCAAAGCCGAGATCGACGGCGAAATGGGCGCTTCGCACGTGGGATTGCAGGCGCGGCTGATGTCGCAGGCGCTGCGCAAGCTCGCGGGCATCGTGAGCAAATCCAATACCGTCGCGGTGTTCATCAACCAGCTCCGCGAAAAGGTGGGCATAATGTTCGGCAACCCGGAGACGACGCCGGGCGGGCGCGCGCTCAAATTCTACGCCTCCGTGCGGCTTGATGTACGCCGCATCGAAGCCATCAAGAATGGGGAAAATATCGTCGGTAACCGCACGCGCATCAAGGTTGCGAAAAACAAGGTCGCGCCGCCGTTTAAAAACGCGGAGTTCGACATCTATTACGGAGAAGGTGTTTCCGCGGAAAGCAGCATACTGTCGCTCGCGACCGAGCTTGACCTGATCAAAAAATCGGGCTCGTGGTTTTATTACGGCGAAGCGCGCATCGCGCAGGGCAAGGAAAACGCGCGCCAGTTTTTAAAGGATAACAAGGATCTGTGCAACGAATTGCAGGCAAAAATATTGGCCGCGTATCACCTGGAGAACCGTGTGACCGCATCAGCAAATGAATAAATTGTAAATATATTAATATTTGCACGGTTTCATTTGTAAAACACATCGATTTGTGGTATAATCGCATCAAAAGGTGGTGCAGTATTCTAGTCGGTACTCCGGTTT
>CAZLRM010000013.1:0-20216 GCA_964561895.1 uncultured Christensenellaceae bacterium
AGATTGAAGCCGGCGAAGAAGTTCCCGACAAGACGTTCATGGTTGAGCCGTGGTACGTGGCAGAGGGCGACCTTAAGACTGTCACCTACAAAAACAGCATTGGTGAAGAAGTCACGGAAGACCTGATTCTGGTTACTGCAGACGTCGTTGCGGCAACACCTTATTGATGAAAACGCTTAAGTAGCAACGTTCCCGTAAGGGGAGGCCTTACCGCCTCCCCTTTTTACGGGATATTTGGAAATGCAGCTTTTTGGGCGGTTTTAAGGAGGGAATGGAATGGCTGAAAATATCATATTGACGCTTCGGGATATCGACAAAACGTTTCCCGGCGTAAGAGCGCTTGACCACGCGCAACTGACGCTCCGGAAAGGGGAGGTTCATGCGCTGATGGGTGAGAATGGCGCAGGTAAATCGACCTTGATTAAATGCCTGACGGGTGTATACGAGCGCGATGGCGGCGAGATTCGCATGGAGGGTACAGAAGGGAACCTCTTTATTCATTCCACGCAGGAAGCACAAAACAGAGGAATCGTTACGGTTTATCAGGAAGTGAACCTGTGCCCGAACCTGACTGTTGCCGAAAACCTGTTCATTGGCCGGGAACCAAGGACCAAGATGGGGTTCATCGACTGGAAAGAGATGAACAAGAAATCCAGGCAGATCATGAGCGAGCATCGGTTCGATTTTGATGTAACGAAACCGCTAGGGGATTATTCTTTGGCGGTGCAGCAATTGATAGCGATTGCACGCGCGGTTGATATTGAAGCCAAGGTTCTAATACTCGATGAACCGACATCATCTCTGGACGATAAAGAAGTTGAAAATTTGTTTGCGCTGATGCGCCAACTCAAGCAAAAGGGTGTTGCCATACTCTTCGTAACGCATTTTCTTGAGCAGGTCTATGAAGTGGCCGACCGTATTACCGTACTGAGAAACGGGGCGTTTGTCGGCGAGTACGAAACCGCGGAACTGCCGAGGATAAAGCTTGTTGCGGCGATGCTGGGCAAAGATCTGGACGACCTTGCGGCAATTAAGCCGGAGGGAGAAGCGGACATCGGCGAAAAAGTGGTTGTTAAAGCGGAAGGATTATCCCATCACGGTAAAATAAAACCGTTTGATTTTAAAATAAACGAAGGCGAAGTTGTTGGAGTGACCGGGTTGCTTGGCTCAGGGCGGTCGGAGATGGTACGCTGTATCTATGGCGCAGATCGCAGCCAAACCGGGAAGTTGATGTTCAAAGGAAAAAGATTGAGGATCAAGGCACCGATCGATGCGATCAAAGCGGGCATGGGGTATTTGCCGGACGACAGAAAAGCCGACGGCTTAATCAGCGAGTTGTCTGTCAGAGAGAATATCATACTTGCGCTCCAGGCAAGGCGGGGTTTTTTTAAAACGCTGCCGCGTGAAAAGCAAGAGAAATTGGCGGATGAGTTTATCGAACTGCTTCAGATTAAAACGGCCAGCAGAGAAACGCCGATCAGTCAGTTGTCAGGCGGAAACCAGCAGAAGGTCATTCTAGCGCGCTGGCTGTGTACAAAACCGGACTTTTTAATTTTAGATGAACCAACAAGAGGTATTGATGTAGGCACGAAAACAGAATTTCAAAAGCTGATTTTGAAATTTGCGTCGGAAGGTATGAGCGTCGTTTTTATTTCTTCTGAGATTGAGGAGATGCTTCGTACGTGCGGCCGCATGTGCGTAATGCGCGATGGAGAAAAAGTCAGTGAAATCTCCGAATACATGACGCAAGAAAGCGTGATGAACGCGATTGCGGGGGGGGGAATTGAATGCGTAAATTAATTGGAAAGGTGACGGGGCACAGGCTGTTTCTGTCGTTATTCTGCCTTTTGCTGGTGTTGCTGGTTAACCTGATCAAAGACGTTAGCTTCTTTGATATTTCAATTAACGAACAAGGTGTTCTTTATGGCCGTTTTGTGGATATTCTAAACCGCGGCAGCGAAATTGCGATTCTTGCAGTAGGCCAGACCCTGGTTATTGCAGCAGCCTGTGGAACCGATATTTCTGTTGGTTCGGTCATGAACCTGTCGGCATGTTTCGGGTGCATGCTGCTTGCAGGCTTTGGTGTCAAGACGACTGAAGTGCTTCAAATGCCGATGTTTGTCGGTATTCTTTGCGGCATATTGCTCGGCGGTATCGCAGGTGCGTTCAACGGAATGCTTGTTTCCAAGCTAAAAATTCAGCCGATGATCGCAACGCTGATACTTCTGACGGCGGGCCGCTCGATAGGTCTGTTGTTGTGCAACAACATGATGATCTATATTCGCTACGAGCCGTATAAATATATAGGTAATTTTATGCAGTTTGGCGCATGGAAGTGCCCGATTCCAACCCCGATTTTTATTACGGTGATCGTAATCGCAATTGTCGCCATCATTATAAAAAAGACCACACTGGGACTTTATGTGCAGTCGGTCGGTATCAACAGGCGCGCGTCCCGGCTTCTGGGTATTAACTCTGACAGAATCGTTTTAGCCTGCTTTGTAATATGCGGCCTTTGCGCCGGTGTAGCGGGCATTGTCAGCTCCTCGAGAATCTATTGCGCTGATCCCAACAGCATTGGCAAAGACTTCGAGCTTGATGCTATTTTAGCGGTAGCGCTGGGCGGAAACAGCCTAGGAGGCGGTAAATTTAATCTGTCCGGTTCGGTCGTCGGGGCGTATACCATACAGGCAATTACCGTAACACTGCTGGCGATGGGCGTATCTACGGATCAGGCGCCCGTGATAAAGGCGATTATCATTATCATTATCGTTGCGGTTCAAGCTCCGGTATTTAAAGATTGGTTGACTGGGGTGAGGAATCGCCGCGATGCAGTGAGGATGGCGAAAGGGTCCGGCATTCCGGCAGCAGGGATCAGTGAAAGAGGTGGAATATGATGAAAAGCAGAAAGAAGCTGAACAGCAACACGGTGATGGTACTCATTACAATCGCATTGTTCCTCGTCATGTATTTCATCGGATGTATGATGTATCAGGATAAAGGTTTCGGCAGGGCTCAAACATTTCTGAACGTGCTGATCAACAACGCAGGCCTGCTCTGTATCGTTTGCGGCATGACCTGTGTTATGCTGACAGCCGGCATCGATATTTCCGTAGGTTCTCTCGTCGCAATGGATTGCATGCTGCTTGCGGCCGGTATGACCGCCGGGTATGATTGTATACTGCTGCTTACGCTTGTTTTGGTAATTGGAATTGTGTTTGGTTTGATGCAGGGGTTTTTCATCAGCTATCTGAATATCCAGCCATTTATCATTACCATGGCCGGGCTGTTCTTCGCGCGCGGCATGACGGCTGTGATCAGCACTGAGCAGCTTTCCATCACGCAAGAAAACAATCCGCTGTTTTATTCGTGGGCGAATTTTAAAATCAATCTTCCGGAATTTTTGGGATATGTCAATAAAAAGGGAGTGACGATGGTTCCCTTCATTTACCCCAGAGTCATTATTGCGCTTCTGTGCGTGGTTGTGATTTTTATTATGTTGAGGTACACGAAATTTGGGCGTGCTCTGTACGCTGTTGGCGGGAACGAGATTTCCGCAAAGATGATGGGATTGAACGTGAGAAGAATCAAGCTTAAAGCGTACATACTGTCGTCGGTCCTTTGCTCTATAGGCGCGATATGTTACAGCATGAATACCATGTCCGGTTCCGTTCAGCAAGCTACGGGACTTGAAATGCAGGCCATCGCTGCCGCAGTTGTCGGCGGTACGCTGCTTACGGGCGGCGTAGGAAACGTGATTGGATCGTTTTTCGGCGTGTTGATCATCGGAACGATCACAACTTTGATCAATACCAATGGCAAATTGCCGTCGGGTTGGTCAGATGTCGCGGTGGCTTCGCTTTTGTGCATATTTATCGTGCTTCAGGCGGTGTTCGCAGCGATCAAGGAGAGAGCGGGCCAGAAGACTGCGTGAGAAAACAAACGATATTATGTTTGCGCAGGTACTGAAAAACGGTAATAGTGATGTATATTAAATAACAGGCGTGAGAGGCAGATTTGTATTGGAGGGCGCAGGCATGCAGCATACAGAAAAAACAATTAACTTCAGCGAAACGTATCTTGGTATCGAGTTTGGCTCTACGCGTATAAAAGCAGTGCTGATCGACAAAGACAGCGTGCAGCTCGCTTCCGGAAGCCATACATGGGAGAACAGGCTCGAAAAAGGACTCTGGACTTACGCGCTTGACGATGCATGGGAAGGCGTGCGCCACTGTTACGCGGAGTTATCCGCGGATGTGCAGGACAAATACGGTGTACAGCTAAAAACAGTTGGCGCGATCGGCATATCCGCCATGATGCACGGGTATATGGCATTTGACAGCGCGGGGAAGCTGCTCGTACCGTTCCGCACATGGCGCAATACATGCACAGGCGAAGCGTCCGAACGCCTGTCGAAGCTTTTCGGTTTTAACATTCCGCAGCGTTGGAGCATCGCGCACCTGTATCAAGCAATTTTAAACGAGGAAAAGCATGTTCCGGAAATCAGCTTTCTCACGACGCTTGCCGGGTATATCCATTGGCAGTTGACGGGAGAGAGAGTACTCGGTATCGGAGATGCGTCAGGGATGTTCCCGATTGACGATGCAACGCGCGGATACGACGAGTGTATGCAAAAGAAGTTCGATCAACTGGTGGCGGATAAGCATTTCCCGTGGGCTCTCGGCAATATTCTGCCAAAGATTCTGCCCGCAGGCGAAAAAGCGGGTTTTCTTTCGCAGGAAGGCGCAAAACGGCTCGACCCGACAGGTGTACTGAACGCGGGTATACCGATGTGCCCGCCGGAGGGAGACGCGGGTACAGGGATGGTGGCTACCAACGGCGTAAGGCCGCGCACCGGCAATGTAAGCGCCGGCACCAGCGTGTTTGCGATGGTAGTACTGGAAAAGTCATTGCCCAGGATGTACGAGCAGATCGATATGGTGACCACGCCGGCGGGCGACGCTGTCGCGATGGTACACTGCAACAACTGCACGGGCGACCTCGACGCTTGGGTAAAGCTGCTGGGCGAAGCGGGCAAACTGCTGGGCGCAGATTTTGATACGCGTACGCTGTATACCAAACTGCTGAACAAGGCGTTTACGGATGACGCGGACTGCGGCGGGCTGCTGTCATACAACTATATTTCCGGCGAACATATTACCGGGCTTGAGCAGGGACGTCCGCTGTTCGTTCGCACGCCGGAATCAGCCTTTACATTATCCAACTTCATGCGCACGCATTTGTACGCTTCCTGCGCGTCGCTGAGTATCGGTATGAAGATACTGCTGGAGCAGGAAAACGCGGCGTTGGATTCTATTACCGGCCATGGCGGGTTTTTCAAAGATGCCAATGTGGGGCAGCGCATCATGTCTGCCGTAATAGGCGCACCTGTCACCGTGATGGCGACCGCCGGAGAAGGCGGGCCGTGGGGTATGGCGATACTCGCGGCTTATATGATGAATAAACAAGACGCTTCGCTGCCCGATTATCTCAGCAATCATGTATTTGCGAAAATCGAAGCGGTTACAGTTGAGCCGGATGCCGCTGATGTCGCGGGCTTTAAAACGTTTATGCAAAGGTATAAAACTGGCCTTGCGATCGAGCGGGCGGCTACTGAGGTATTGGATATCGAATGAGTTTTCGGAGAACTTGCAGAGATAAAATTGCTTAGTGCGCTTGCATCTTCACGATTATTTATCTATGACGTATGCGGCAGTGCAAAAAGGACTTAAACAGATCAAAAGCGGGGGCGTGATATGCTGGAATCGTTGAAGGAAAGGGTATACCGTGCGAATCTGGACTTGGTAAAGATGGGCCTGGTGCTGTTTACCTGGGGTAATGTCAGCGCCATAGACCGCTCCACCGGGCTGGTGGTAATCAAACCCAGCGGGGTGGAATACGGCGAGATGCGCGAGAGCGACATGGTCGTGGTCGATATAGAGGGCAGCATAGCAGAAGGAAAGCTCAACCCGTCCAGTGATCTGCCTACGCATCTGGAACTGTATAAAGCCTTCCCGAATGTGGGCGGGGTTGTGCATACGCACAGCAAGTACGCGACAGCTTTTGCGCAGAGCGCAAGGGGCGTTCCCGCATACGGCACCACACACGCGGATTATTTCTACGGCGAGATACCATGCACGCGCGCGCTGACAGAAAACGAAATTAAATCCGCATATGAAAAGAATACGGGCGCTGTAATTGCGGAAACATTTGCAGCGCTTGATCCCGATGCGATACCCGGATGTTTTGTACGCAACCATGGGCCGTTTGCCTGGGGCGCGACTTGTGAAAAGGCGGTATATCACGCGGCGGTGATGGAGTATTGTGCAAGGATGGCGTATCTGACTGAGCAGATTAATCCGGAAGCGGAGCCTGCCGCCGGTTTCCTGCTGGAAAAGCACTATTTACGAAAGCATGGTAAGAACGCTTATTACGGGCAAAAGGAGAATAGATGATGGCAAAATTATATTTTATTACGGGGAGTCAGGACTTATACGGAGACGATACGCTGAGGCTTGTTGCGGAAGACAGCAAAGTTATTGCCGAATATTTGGACGGCAAACTTTGCGATGTGGTGAATGTCGAGTGGAAACCGACTGTACGCAACTCAGCAGAGATTATGAGCGTTTGCCGTGATGCTTCGGCGGATGATGAGTGCATAGGCGTAATCACATGGATGCATACATTTTCACCCGCAAAAATGTGGATCAAGGGGCTGCAGCTTTTAAACAAGCCGATGCTGCATCTGCATACGCAAGCCAATGAGAAGCTGCCTTATGACACAATCGACATGGATTTCATGAACCTAAACCAGAGCGCGCACGGTGATCGTGAATTTGGTTTTATTAACGCGCGCCTCGGTATCCCGCGCGAAGTGGTTGTCGGATTTTATCAGCATGACGACGTGATCGTGCAAATACGGCAGTTCGCTGAAGTAGCCGGAGCGGTTTCATTTTCAAAAAATCTCAAACTTGCGATGTTTGGCAGCAATATGCGCCACGTGGCAGTAACGGACGGCGACCGTGTAGAAAGCCAGGTTCATTTCGGATGGGAGGTCAATTACTACGGTATCGGTGACCTCGTTGAATTGATCGGCCAGGTGAAGGACGCCGAAGTGGAAGCGCTGATGGAAGAATATCGGGAAGCGTATGAAATCAATACGAACGATATTGATTCTGTGCGCGAACAGGCAAAATACGAAATCGCGCTGGGGAGATTCATGACTAAAGGCGGCTTCGGCGCATACACTGATACATTTGAGGATCTGCATAATTTAAAGCAGTTGCCCGGCCTCGCGACGCAAAGATTGATGGCTAAGGGTTATGGCTTCGGCGCGGAAGGCGATTATAAATCCGCAGCGCTGGGCGCGGTGCTGTTTGAAATGGCGAAGCACCGCAAAGGCGCGACTGGATTCATGGAGGACTATACATACGATTTCGTGGACGAACTGGTACTGGGGGCGCACATGCTGGAGGTATCGCCTACGTTCGCGGCAACGAAGCCCAAGATAGAAGTGCACCCATTGGGAATCGGCGGCAAGAATGCGCCCGCAAGGCTCGTGTTCGACGGTGTCAAAGGCGACGCTGTGGCGGTCTGCATGACCGATATGGGAGACCGTTTCAGGATTGTCGCGGCTGAGATCGAGCTTGTCAAGCAGCCCAAGGCAATGCCCAAACTGCCCGTGGCGCGGCTGATGTGGAAGTTAAAGCCCGACTTTAAAACAAGCGCAGCGGCATGGATCTATGCGGGAGGCGGGCATCATACAGTCGTAAGCAGTGCGCTGACCATGGATGACATACGGCTTTTTGCGAAACTGACACGTACGGAATTGGTCGCGATCGACCGTGAAACAAACTTAAAAGCGTTGCAGAAGGAATTGGAGTAGAAAACGGAATGCGGCATGAGTCTCCCTTTCCGGACCGATAACTGAGTACGATAAAAGACAGATGCGGGGCAAGGCTTTTCATTGCCCCGTATTTTTTTGTCTTACTGTTTCTAAACGGGTTGCGCAGAGAGGAACCGAGTTGCTGGTTTTAGTTGACATTGAGCACTGAAAGTATCATGATATTCATATCAAATATACAAAAGCATAATATGTGAACAAAATCACCGGCATGGAGGAACTGCCATGAAACGAACAGGCGGAGAAGTTATTGTCGATTATCTGGTCGGGGAAGGTGTGCCTTATGTTCTCGGTATTCCCGGTCACGGCGTGATGGGATTGTTCGACGCGATACGCAGAGCACAGAGTCAGATACAATACCTACAGGTGAAGCATGAACAGGCGGCTTCAGCAATGGCGGACGGATATTTTCGCATGACCGGCAGGCCGCTGGCGTGTTTCTCTTCCATCGGGCCGGGTACGCTCAATACGTGCATCGGGCTTGCGACGGCTTATGTGGATTCATCCGCGTTTCTGCAGCTTTGCGGTGATACGCACGTGCACATGAAGGGCGTAGGGGTGTTGCAGGAGGTGGAGCGCTATCAGGACGGCAATATTATACGGGCACTCGAACCGCTTGCAAAGCGCACGTGGCGCGCCGAGTCCGCCGAGCAGATTCCGCGGATACTGAGGCGCGCTTTTTCGCAGATGACGAACGGACGCAGCGGACCGTGCGCCGTGATGCTGCCTATGGATGTACAGTGCGAAGCCATTGAGGAGAAACATATAAACAAGCAATACCGTATTGAAGCGGGGCCGTGCGCTGACGCGGTATCGGTTGAAAAGGCTGTGCGGCTGATGAAGGAAGCGAAACGCCCTGTGATACTTGCGGGAGGTGGGGCGCTGCGCGCAAAAGCAGGCGAGCTCATCGAAAGGCTTGCGGAGCAATGGGGCGCAGCTGTTATTACGACGCTGGCAGGCAAAAGCGCGGTGAGAGAGACGCATCCGCTCTACGGCTTCCATACCGGCTCCAAGGGCACGCCGGTGGGGCTTGCGCTATGCTGCAGCGCGGATGTGATACTCGCGGTAGGTACGCGCTTTGCCGACGAGACCACATGTTCTTACCGCAAGGGCATCAGCTTCAACTTTCCCGATACGAAACTCATCCACGTGGATATCGACGCGGGTGAGATCGGCAAGAACTACGGCGCGGATGTCGGCATCGTCGCGGATATGAACGGAGCGATTCGCGCGCTTTCGGAGGCGTACGGCGAAGCGACGCGCAGGGAGGAATACTTCGAAGAAATCGCGAAACTCAAATCGGACTGGGCGGCGCAGTTGGCAGCGGTGCGTGCAGTAAAGACGGATAAGATCACGATATCCCAGCTGATCGGAGAACTGAACGTGCATCTGCCGGAGGATACGGTGATCGTCACATCGTCGGGCAATACGCAGGCGCAGTTGTTTCAGGAGTACTGCTACGCGCAGCGCGGCTGCAACCTGACTACGGGCGGCTTTTCTACCATGGGCTGGGCGTTCCCCGCCGCAATGGGCGCAAAGCTCGCCTGTCCGGATCGGCCCGTTTTAGCGCTGTTGGGCGACGGTGATTTTTTGATGGTGATGCAGGAGCTTGCCACGATGGCGCAGTACGATATCCCGGTGGTCGTGGTAATCGCCGACAACTCGGGCTGGATGGCGATCAAGGACTTGCAGCTCGACGTTCTGGGGGAGACGGGTGCGTTCGGCAACGACTTTATGCGCGATGGCAAGCCAAACACTCTTGATTTTGTGAAAACGGCTGAGGCGTTCGGCGTGCAGGCGGAGCGGATATCGCAGAAGGGGGAGTGCGCGGCTGCGCTGAAGCGCGCGCTCTCAAGCGGCAAACCATATCTGATCCATGCGGACGTATGCCGCGAATACCCATACAGCGGCGGCAAGGCGTTTGGCTGGTGGGACGTTCCGATACCGGAGTATGACGCGCAGCGGCGCGCAGCCTATGAAAAAGCGCGCGGCGAGGAAACCGTTTGACGGGGGCGGGGAATATGGAAAAGCTGAAATTTGTGTTGGTGGGCTGCGGACGCATCGCAACGCTGCATACACGTGGGTATCAGAACCATCCCGACGCGGAGTTGATCGGAGTATGCGATAAAAACCTCGCACGCGCCGAAAAGTTTGCGAACGAGCACGGCATCGGCAAGGTATACGGCAGCTTTCAAGAGGTGCTGGATGACCCGTGTGTGGACGCGGTGGAGCTGCTGGTGCCGCATCATCTGCACTGCGGGATGGCCGTTGCCGCGTGTGAAGCCAAAAAACATGTTTCCGTGCAGAAACCCATGGCGCTGAATTTGGCCGAATGCGATTCCATGATTAAGGCAGCCAGGCGAAACGGCGTGAAGCTGAAGGTTTTCGAAAACTTTGTTTTTTATCCGCCGTATCAGCTGGCTAAGAAGCTGATCGACGGCGGTGAGATCGGCAAGCCGGTTTCGGTGCGGTACAAGATGAATAACGGCGGGCTGTGTTCCGCAAATCAGCCGGATGTCAAAGGCCGTACGAGAAGGGCCAGCAAACAGACCGGGGAGGCGCTTTGTGAGACGGGTTGGAAGATCGACCCCGCGTCGTGGCTTTGGCGGCTCAACGATACGCTCTCGGGCGGGGGGCCGTTTGTATTCGATGACGGCTACCATAAGTTCTCCGTCATCATGCATATGCTGGGCGATGTGGAGAAGGTGTCGGCGTGGATCGATAGCTCACCCGTCATGCCCGGCATATATGAGGACTGTCCCGCAATGATCATGTGGAAGCATAAAAGCGGCAAGCAGTACGGCATCATGGACATTGTGGATTCCCCCGAGATGTACATACAAAGCAAGTACTATACCTGTGATGAGCGCATGGAGATTACGGGAAGCCGCGGCGTGCTCTGGGTGACGCGGTGCACCGCAGAGATGATACCCGATGTCGCGCCCGTGGTGGTATACCGGGACGGCAAGCTGCATGAATACCGCGATATGCCGACCGACTGGGGCGAATCGTTTAGAAATTCCACATTGGATTTTATTGAAGCGATCAAGTTTGACCGTGAGCCTGTACTGAGCGGTGAGCGCGGGCGCGAGGTGTTGAAGTTCTCATTAGCTGCAATCGATTCCTCGCAAAAGAAAGAGGAAATCTATCTCGATTCATATGAAGACAGGACGGTAATGAAAAAACGATGGTTGCTGGGTTTATTCGGAAAGCAAGGATGAACACGAGAATATGGATATCAACAGACTGAAAAAGGCGGCGGCGGAGATTCGCAAGCTTACGATACGCGCGATGGCGGACGCGGGGTACGGCCACATCGGCGGCTGCATGTCGATATGCGAGGTGCTGGCGGTGCTTTACGACGCCGTGCTCAATATCGATCCGAAAGACCCCGGCTGGGAGCAGCGCGACAGGCTTGTTTTAAGCAAGGGCCACTGCGGCCCGGCGCTCTATGCGGCGCTTGCATACAAGGGCTATTTTAAACGCGAGCTGCTCTCTACGCTCAATCGGGGGGGGACGCAGCTGCCCAACCACTGTGATCGGCTAAAGACGCCCGGTATCGACCTTAGCACCGGATCCCTCGGGCAGGGCGTATCGTTGGGTATTGGCGCGGCGCTGGGCTGTCGCATGAAAGGGATCGACAACAGGGTTTATATCATCGTGGGCGACGGTGAGCTTCAGGAGGGGCAGGTATGGGAAGGCGTGCAGTTCGCTGCGCACCGCGGCATGGATAACGTGGTGCTCATTGTGGACGCAAACAAGCGCCAACTCGACGGATATGTGGACAATATATGCCGCGGTTTCAATACTGCCGCAAAGCTAACTGCGTTTGGCTGGGAAGTTTTCAGCGCGGACGGGCAGGACTGCGACGCGATCTATGATGCGCTTATGAAAGCCAAAAACAGCGCAAAACCCGCTGCGGTGATACTGGATACCGAGAAAGGGCAGGGCTGCAGCTTCGCGGAGAAGGCCGCGTTCAATCACTACATGGTGATCTCGCAGGAAATGGCAGATGAAGCGTGTGCAGAGGTTGACAGAAGGCTGGCGGAGGATATACGATGAGTACATGTACAATGGATGATACCGAGATGCGCGCGCATTACTGCAACGCGTTGATTGAGGTGGCAAAGGAAGACGGTCGCATAGTTGTGTTGGATGTAGACACAAGCGTTTCAATGGGAACCGTACCGTTTTACGAAGCGTTCCCCGATCGCGCGATCGACTGCGGTATCATGGAGGCGCATGCGGTGGGCATGGCGGCGGGGCTTTCATCGACGGGATTCGTTCCATTTTTACAGGCCTTCGGCACGTTTGCCTCGCGGCGTGCCTTTGATCAGGTATTTCTGTCGTGCGCATATCAGCACTTAAATGTACGAATCATAGGCGAGGACGCGGGCGTGACGGCTGCGGTCAACGGAGGCACGCACATGCCGCTCGAGGATATGGGGCTGATGCGAAGTATCCCCGGCATGACGGTGATCGAACCTGCGGACGGCATATCGCTGCGCGCGGCGGTTCGCCATATGGCCAAAGCTTACGGAAATTTTTATATGCGCTTCGGGCGCAGGAAGATGACGCGAATATACGCGCCGGATGAGACTTTTGAGATCGGTAAAGCCAAACAGCTGCGATGCGGCCGAGACGCTGCGGTAATCGCGTGCGGTATCATGGTATATGAGGCGCTAAAGGCGTCGGAGATTTTGCTCAAAGAAGGTATCGATATCACCGTGCTCGATATGCACACGGTAAAGCCCATCGACAGCGAAGCGGTGACGGAAGTGGCGCGGCGATGCGGCGTGGTCGTCACGGCAGAGAACCACAACGTGATTGGCGGGCTGGGCAGCGCGGTTGCGGAGGTGCTGGGAGAATACTGCCCGGTGCCATTGGAGCGCGTGGGCGTGCGTGACAGTTTCGGCGAGGTCGGATCGCAGGAATACCTCATGGAGAAGTTCGCTCTGACCGCCGGAGATATCTCATCAGCGGTGAAGAAAGCCATGCAAAGGAGGGATACCCCATGCGCATCGCGGTTGTAAACGAGGTATCGGCACGCGACAAGAACGCGGATATCATAAGTGCGCTGCAGGCGTGCGGCCAGGAGGTATTCAATATCGGCATGACGGCTGCGGAAGGCGAAACGGAGCTGACTTACATCCACACGGGGCTGATCACCGCAGCGCTGCTCAATATCGGCGCTGCGGATTTCGTGGTGGGGGGCTGCGGCACGGGGCAGGGGTTTTTAAACTCCGTGATGCAGTACCCAAACGTGTTCTGCGGGTTGATACTCGATCCGCTCGACGCGTTCCTGTTCTCGCAGATCAACGCGGGCAACTGCGTGTCGCTGGCGCTTAACAAGGGCTACGGCTGGGCGGGCGGCCTTAACCTGAAGTATATATTTGAGAAGCTGTTTGCAGCCCATCCCGGCGCGGGGTATCCGCCGCACCGCAGCGAGAGCCAGTCGCAGAGCCGGGTAAGGCTTACAGGCGTGTCACGCGCAGCGCATAAGCCGTTCGGGGAGATCGTGCGCGCGCTCGATAAAGAGATCGTTACTACCGCGTTGTCGCACCGGCCGTTCCGGGATGCGATATCGCGGTATGGTTTTAAGCACTTCGAGGGTTTTGCGGAGGCGGGGCAATGATACAGTCGCTGGAGCGCGGCATTGAAGCGCTGATGTTCCTCTCCAAACGCAGAACCGCGGGCGTGACCGAGGTTGCTGAGGAACTGGGCGTCAACAAGAGCACGGCGTATCGCATACTGGAGACGCTGATCGCGACGAACATGGTGGCGCAGGACAGTGACACGGCCAAGTATAAGTTGGGGCCGGGTTTACTGCGGCTCTCCGACAGACTCATCAAGAACCTCAACATCATCACGGCCGCAAGGCCGTTTATGACAAAACTCGTGGAGGCGACGGGAGAATCGGCGCATCTTTGCATGCTGAGCAACGACAGCGCTGTGGTGATCGGGCAGGTGATGACCGATTCGCGCCTTGCGGTGCACGCCAAGATCGGCAACGTGGAGCCCGTATACTGCTCTTCAGTGGGCAAATGTCTTCTCGCGTACTGCGAGGAGGATAAGCGCGAGAGCATCATCGCGCGGCTGAAGTATGAGCCGTTCACCCAAAAGACGATCACGGACGCGCAGGCGCTGCGCGCAGAGCTTTCAGAGGTGGCGGCCAAGGGCTATGCGGTGGACGACGGCGAGGTCAGCGAGGAGATCATGTGCATTGCCGCGCCGGTGTTCAACATCGCGGGAGCGGTGACCTATAGCATGGGGATATCCTGCCCCAAAAGCCGCGTTATGGGACACGGCAGGACGGAACAACTAATCAGGGAAGTGACGCAGACGGCACGGAAGCTTTCCGAGCAGCTGGGGTATTTTAAGGACTAGCGGCGCGGCGGCATATAAACAAATCCGGTGAAAGGGGTATGCATACATGCTCAAAAGAAAGCTGGGGTACGCGTGCGGCGATATCTACGGAGGGGGCTCTTTCCTGATATTCAGTATGCTGTTCATGAACTTCCTTGTGATTGTGGAGGGTATGTCCGTCGTACTTGCGACAATTGTCATATTCGTCGGCAAGCTCTGGGATGCGATCACAGATCCCATAGTGGGGAACCTATCCGATAAAACGCGCACGCGGTTTGGCCGCAGGCGCATTTACTTCCTGATCGGCATATTACCGGTACTCGCATCGTTTGTGATGCTGTGGTATTCGTTCGGCATCGAGGGTGAAACGGGCAAATTTATATACTATATGTTCGCGTACATGTTCTTTGGCACAGCGTTCACCATCGTAATGGTGCCTTATAACGCGATACTGCCCGACATGACGGGCGATTACAACGAGCGTACGAGCTTTACTACAATGCGCATGGCCTTCTCCGCGGGTACGGCGATACTTGCGGCAGTGCTGCCCAGCATATTGATCAAGTCGTTCGGCGGTGAGGTGAACGGCCCTGAGCAAAAAAACGGATACCTTGCGATGGCGATAGTGTTCGGGATACTGTTCGGACTGTGCTGGCTGCTCACGTTCCTTGGCACGAAGGAACGCGACGATATTCCCGCGCCCGAGCCGTTTTCCATACGGCAATGGTTCACCGTATTCCGCAACAAGACCTATCGCATATATCTCGGCATATTCATTTTCGTACAGGTCGCGATCGACCTGCTGCTCGCGCTGTTCGTGTTCTATATCGACATCGTGGTGCTGCAGTACAAGAATTATGAGCTCATCATGGGCGTGCTGCTCGTGTTCCAGCTCGCGTTCATGTTCATGCACAACATCATTGCGCAGAAGAAGGGTAAGGTGTTCCCGCTCTATATCGGCATACCGGTATGGGTGGCCGCCTCAATCGGCTTCATATTTGTGACAGGCGCAACGCCTGTTTGGGTGATATGTGTGCTCGCGGTGCTGGTGGCGGCAGGTGCGGCGGCGGGCAACCTCTCTACGTGGGCAATGCTCTCAGATACGTGCGACGTGGACGAACTGATTACGGGCAAACGCCGCGAGGGCATATACAGCGGTTTCACGACGTTTTCGCGCAAGTTTTCGAGCGGCGTCGCTGTGCTGCTGCTGGGCTTCGGTCTGCAGCTTGCGGGCTTCGACCAGAATGCCTATAATCTCGCGCGCAGCAGCGCGGGCTTTAATCCGTCGGCGTTCGCAACCTCCGGGGTGGGAAGCACGATCAAGTGGATGTTTGTGATTATTCCCGTGGTGTTTCTGTTTGCCGCATTTCTGTTCGCGCTGCGTTATAAGCTGGATGCCAAACGCTTCAATTGTGTAACGGGCGGCGTAAAGCGGCTTAAAGAGGGGCAAAGCATGGCGGATTTCAGCGCCGATGAGATCGCGGAGTTTGAGCTGCTGACCGGCAGAAGCGCCAGCAAGCTATGGGCAGCGGAAGGCAGCGCCGCACAGGGTTCGCCTGAAAAGAACTGAGACATCCTATGAATCATATTAACCGAGACTTCTGAATAAATAATCAGAATTGTATTTGTGTTGCATGAATACAGAAAAGGAGGAGCGCGATGAATGATATCAAGATGCTGAAATATTTCGCGGGCGGCCGGTGGCGGGAATCCAAAAGCCTGGATGCCATGAATGTATATAATCCAAGTACGGGTGAGGTACAGGCGCTGGCTCCCCGCTGTACGCAGGAAGAGGTCTATGGCGCGATTGCCGCTGCGAATGACGCGTTTTTGCCGTGGTCGCGTACGCCGGTGATGAAACGTGTGCAGGTGATGTATAATTTCAGGGATCTCGTGATCGAGCATATGGATGAACTCACCGAAATATGCGCGAGGGAGCACGGGAAAGTGTGGAGCGAAGCGGAAGGCGACATCCTTAAAGTCAAGGAACCAGTGGAACTTGCATGCGGCGTGCCCTCCCTGATGATGGGCGAATCGCTCATGAACACGTCCTCGGGGTACGATACGGTGCTGTATCGGGAACCGGTTGGCGTATTCGCGGGCATCGTGCCTTTCAATTTCCCCGGCATGATACCGATGGGCTGGATGGCGCCGCTTTGCATCGCGACAGGGAATACGCTTGTGCTTAAGGCCGCGTCCATGACGCCTATGACGGCGATGCGGCTGACGGAGCTTTGGCAAGAGGCGGGGCTGCCGGACGGCGTACTGAACATATTGACCTGCAGCCGTAAGGAAGCCGAACTGTTACTGACGCATCCCGATATCAAAGGTGTCAGCTTTGTGGGTTCCACTTCGGTCGGGCTGCATATTTATTCGACCGCCGCGGAGTATGGCAAACGCGTACAGGCGCTGTGTGAAGCGAAGAACCACGGGCTGGTGCTGGAGGACGCGGCGTTGGAACGCACTGCCGGAGGAATCATCAACTCAGCTTTCGGATGTGCGGGAGAGAGGTGCATGGCGCTGCCGGTGATCGCCGTTCAGGAATCCGTCGCGGATGAGCTCGTCGCGCTGCTCGTGAAGTACGCAAAGGCATTGAAAGTCGGGCCTGCGTATGATAAAACCTCCGATATGGGGCCCGTGGTGACGGCGGAGCACCGCAGCTTGATTACGGAGCGGATTGAAGAGGGCATTCAGGAAGGCGCGAAGCTTGTGCTGGACGGCAGGAACATTACCGTTACGGGCTTTGAAAAGGGGTTCTACCTCGGGCCCACGATATTGGATCATATAACGGAAGATATGAGCGTCGGCCGGGAGGAGATTTTCGGGCCGGTGCTGTGCATCAAGCGCGTCAAAGATTTTGAGGAAGGGCTCAGAATAATGAACAGCAGCCGGTTTGCCAACGGCTCGGTCATATTTACGCAAAGCGGGTATTACAGCAGGGAGTTTGCGATGCGCACGCACGGCGGCATGGTGGGCGTCAATGTCGGCATACCGGTCCCCGCAGGAATATTCCCGTTTTCCGGGCATAAAAACTCGTTCTTCGGCGATCTGCATACGCTGGGCAAAGACGGCGTGAAGTTCTATACCGAGACAAAATGCGTGACGACAAGATGGTTTGATGAAGAGGAGAAAAAAAAGACAAAGGTCGATACGTGGGACGGTTCTGTCGGAGGTTAAAGCGCCTTAAGCAAGCGTCCGCAAGAGCTGATATTGTATAATAAAAGAGCGCTGCATTATGTTTATGATGCAGCGCTCTTTATTGATGTAAAACTCCATGCAGCCGCCCTTATTAGTTGTTGAATAGTTTAGTATCTTATATTCTGGATAAATGCGCCCGGAAATTCGTCATACCCATATTCCGCTGTCGTGGATATTCCCCGGCGTTATTTCTCATTTATGTATGCACCCATGAAATCGATTCAACCTTAAGATTACCGCTGCTATTTTGGCCGGTACGTTCGGCAGTTACAGACCGCGCCGTCGTGTACGCTGCCAATGTGCACACCATGCGCGCGGCAGTGGAAGGACTTATTATATGCACATTGGAAAACGCTGCATGCGATACGGGGGCTGCCGATATCGCCGAACTCGGTATCGCCGATGCTTAAATCACCGATTTCAGCAGCGACAAAAGAGTCCTCGCGCGTATAGGTATCGCAGAATGTTTCCTGGCCTGTGACGCTGACGCGTATTGTGTTTGCGCTGCACTGCGTGTCTACGTTGTATACGCAATCTTCCGCCTGACATTTCAGATACTGCATATACCCCCCTCTCGTAACACCTTATAATTCGGTAATATTATTTTTTCATACATACAGGGAATTATTCAAAATAATGAAATATTGCTGTCAGAAAAGCATTTTTACGGTTTCGCGGTGATGTTCACAGCGCCGCCGATATCGCGCAGCATATTCTTTGCGCCCTCTGTGGTCATCAGCGTATCGTCGGGCATTACCCAAAGCGCTTCAACGCCTTCTAGGCTTTCTGCAAAATTCAAAGCTTCTTTAGGCGGCATTAAGAACAACGCTGTAGAAAGCGCGTCTGCCGCTGCGGAATCCTCTGTAAATACCGTTACGGCCCGGTAGTAGTTTGCCGGGTAATGCGTATTTGGGTCAATCAGATGGTGATAGGGGACACCGTTCACAACGTAGTACCGCTCGTAACCGCCGCTCGATACCACCGACATGCAGCTGACGTATGCGACATCCAACAGCTTTTGCGGCTGCAGGCTGATATCGGAGGACATATTCGGGCAGGCGATACCTACGCTCCATTTATCGCGCTTACCGTCCTTCGGTGCACCGATGGCGCGGACATTCCCTCCTGCGCTGATCAGCACAGAGTCGTACCCTTTTGACGTCAGTTCGTCTGCAACAGCTTCAACGGCGTACCCCTTGGCAATCGCGCCGATGTCAAGGCTCATGTCTTTGTCGTCAAGATACACCGTCGATTGGGTTTGGTTGATGACAAGTCTGCCGATATCGGTGTGCTGAGCGGCCTGCTCCAGCGCCTCCGGCGGCGGAAGCTTAGCGCCGGCCTCATTCGGCGATGCTGATTCGCGGTAATCGTGCCAGATACTAAGCACCGAACCCATTGCGATATTGACCATACCGCCGGTACTGTCATACCAATCCCGCGCCCGTATGAGCAAGTCTGTAATGGATTCATCCACCTTGACGGGCTTGATGCCCGCGTTGTCGTTGATTGTCTTCAGATTGTGGATGCCATCGTAATCGTGATATATGTCAAACAGCTGGTGAAAATAGTACATGCGGTCGTGGATGATGCTTTATAAAAGGCAGTGGATTAAGCTTATATCGGTTTCTTGGATTGTTAGGTATTTGAATAATCCAACCCGGGTTTTATGTACGGATATGGGTCCCTTATCTTCAACTGATGTTAGTTTACATGGGAATGCAAAAATACGTCCTTTATGCTTGGCCGAAAACGTGGGCTTTGAGGAAGACTAGGAATATATTAAAGCAACGCCGCGCCGTATTCTTGGGCAAACGGCCCATATTATGGGCCGTTTCTTGCAGCAGCTTCCGCCGGCTGGTTGTAGCACAGATACCAGTCCATACAGTTCGCGCCCGAGTTCAGCCGTTCCATCGCACCGCTGACGGTGGTGGGGGCGGGGATGATCGTGGGGTAGCCCGGACGCCAGTTAGCGGGCGTTGCCACTTTTTGCGCGTCGGTTGTCTGCAGCGCTTCGAGCAGCCTTAATATTTCTGCGATATTACGTCCGTTGGTCAGCGGATAGACGAGCTTTGCGCGGATGATACCATTCGGATCGATAAAAACCACGTTCCGCACCGTTTCGGACGAGCTGACGCCCGGCTGTATCATGCCGTACATTTTGGCTATTGCCATGTCCCTGTCCGCGACGATGGGGAAGGGGACTTCTACGCCTGTATTGCGGTATATGTTCATGACCCACGCGATATGTGACGGGTTGGAGTCTATCGATAACCCCAGCAGGTCGGCATTGCGATCGACGAAGTCCTGATAGCGCTGTGTGAACGCGAGGAACTCCGTGGTACAGACAGGCGTAAAGTCTGCGTCATAGCATGCGGTCAGTAGGCTGCATGCCTATGGTTCGGAAAATGCAAGGCAATAACTAAATGTAGAATATACCGCAATCTTATCATTCAATGAATGATTATACTGTTATCCGGAGCGGTTTAGACAGTCGCAGGCGTTCAAAGCAGAATTATATAATATAATAAAATAACCCCGTTTACTGTCATAAAAATAGCCGCTGATTTTACGTCACAGCGGCTATTTGTTCGCGTTCTGGTCAAGTTGCTGCTAAAGCAAAGCGAAAAAATGTTAATAAACAGCGGTTTTCAAAGTGTCCAATAGCGGCATTATGAAATGTAATTTGGTGGTACAACTCCGTTTACCGTAATTTTTCCGCAGGGTCAATCGCTGATACAATCTTTAAAGC
>CAZLRM010000014.1:0-17297 GCA_964561895.1 uncultured Christensenellaceae bacterium
ATCGCGGTCAGCTTGGCGCAGCCTCCAAAAGCGGTCATCCCGATATCTTCGACAGATGCGGGTATTGTCACGCCGGTCAGCTCACCGCAGTCCCCAAACGCGTAAAAACCGAATTTCTTTACTCCCTCCGGTATAACGACGCTGGTATAATCTTTGCTGCTGAACGCGTTTTCACCAATTTCGGTTACGGAAAAGCCGTTGATTACCGCGGGTATGATCAGCGCGCCCGTTTGCTGGCTGCAGCTGTCCACTCTGCAGGTTGTTCCCTGCGCTGTATATCTCCAGGTAACACCGCCCTGTTCCCACTCCTGTCCTCCCACACTAGTACTCGTTTCGTCGCCTACCGTATATGTGTAAAACACAACGTCGGATGAAAGATAGTATGCATCCTCACACGAGCATACCAGTTTATCGAAACTGGCGTCATATGATTCGCAATAAAATTCAAAGCTGGTCTCATGGTCATATCCGCCTCTGATCCATATGAAGCTTAGCTCGTCTTCCTCAATCAATCCATCAATATTCTCGGTGCCCTCGTCATCATCATCCAGTGTCACGTTTTTGATGAAATCACCGTTGAGATATACTTCGATTGTACCATCATTCCAGCCGTCTCCGTATGAATCGTGCATATCAATGCGCAGAAAATGAGTTTCCTCCTGCCACTTGGCGTATATCGTGGTATCCGTCGTAACGGTATCCGTATCAAAATCCCATGGCGTTGTCAGCTCCGGATTTTTAAACCATCCGACGAAGATATACCCCGGGTTGTCGGGTATTGCCGGTGCTGTAATCTTCGTGCCATTCGCGGTAATCTTCTCCGCCGTTTTTGTACCGTCTATGTAGAAGCCGACTTGGCAGCCCGCGTATCCGATGCTTCCATAATAATTATCAGATAACGTGCAATCAACCATTGAAACGCTTTCCGGTAGGTCCGTTTCAATCATATTTTCATAGGGCTCATCGGATTTGCCGTTATCGCTGATCGTACATCCGTTTATGCTGATACTATCTGAACCGCTAAAGCAGAAAAGACATGAAGCGTACTCACTCCCATTGTTGTTGATGACTGAATCTGAAAATGTGATATCGCTGCTGCCATAGATTTCACAAGCTCCATATAAACAATCATGTATAACCGAATTGTCTACGGTGATCTGGCTGCTTGTATCTATCAGATATCCAACCGTGCCGCAGCCATAGACGTCGCATTGGTTAAACAAAGCATTTGTAGTGTTAAACAGATAAAACACGCTGGCGCTGCATACCGCCTCAGTTGAAACCTTGTGCCCCAAGGTGATATTGTCAAACGTAATCCCGCTGCAGTGATCCATGACCAAT
The DNA here is from genome assembly GCA_964561895.1 of uncultured Christensenellaceae bacterium. GTDB lineage: Bacteria > Bacillota > Clostridia > Christensenellales > SZUA-584 > JAEWCC01. Next base: position 1,342 of record CAZLRM010000014.1, read on the forward strand.
ACATTATCCGCTGCATTGTTGGAGTATAACAGCACATCGGCGCCCTCGGCGGCGCGTATTTCGAGATTACTGACATTGCCGAACGTTGCGCCTATTCCGGAATACACTGCGTCTTCCAGCTGTTCGTCTTCATACCAGACGTTTGGGTTGGTGCTGCTCACGGCAGCGCCAAGGTCGTACTCGCCTGCTGCCAACTCAATCACCGTGTCGGATTGTATATTGGCAATCAGGTCAGCCACATTATTCACTGACACCAATGTGGGCGAATCCGCTGATGAGGCTAATGGAAACAGACAAAGCAATAGCAACAAAACAACGCAAGAAATGATCCTTTTTTTCATGGCGCCCTCCGTTATTAATTTTAATTCTGCAAAAAAATATTGTGTAATTATGCTACTTATTAGTATATAGTGTCATATTATCAGATACATGGTTATTCTTCAACATTTTTTTATTTAAGGTTAAAAAATAAACATGCACAAAAAAAGAGCGCCGTTGCCGACGCTCTTTCGGTTCCGATTTATTTATGGCGTTGCGAATACCGCGCCGGATTCCGCGCTGTACACCTTCTTGCTGCCCACCTTCACGTACGCCCGCACCTTGTAGTAGTACGTCATGCCGGTTGTCAGCTTTGTATTGGTGTAGCTTCTCGACTTCGTCGATTTGATCACCGTATACGTGCCGCCCGCAGAAGCGGACCTTAGCACCTCGTACCCGCTCGCACCCTTTACCCTGCCCCACGATATCTTGACCTTCGTCGCGCTGCTGCGCACCGCGCCTACACCCGATACGTCCGCAAAGGAAGGCGAAGCGCTCGTGACCGCGGTGAAATCGCTGTACACGCGTATGCCGCTCACCTTGCGGTACGCGCGAACCTTGTAATAATAGGTGACCGGAGCGCCCGTCACCGACGGCGTCAGCTTCGTGTTCTTATACGAGGTACTGCTTGTGGATTTGATCAACACGAAACCGCTGCTTGGCGATGTGGAGCGCCATACCTCATACCCGCTGCGCCCCGCTACTTTGCTCCATGATATTTTGACGCTCGTCGTACTGTACACTTTTGCCGTTGCGCCGGATACTTTCGCCAGCACGGGCTTGGCGGATACGATCGAAGAATAGTCGCCGTACACCTTTTTGCCGCTGACCTTCTTATATGCCCGTACTTTATAATAATATGTAGTGCCGGTTTTGAGGCTCTTGTTCGTATAGCTCTTCGACGTGGTTGTTTTGACGAGGCTGTATTTGCCGCTCGCCGACGTCGCGCGGTACAGCTGATACCTGCTCGCGCCGGGTATTGCACTCCAACTGACTTTAATGCTGTTATAGCTTGCCGGCGCCGCGCTGACAATCGGCACAGGCTTCACCGGCAGCGTTATCGCCGCGTATGCGGACAGGTCTCCGTATGTCGTCACCGTTGACGCCGCGCAGTATGCTCTGACCTTGTAATAATAAGTTGCGCCTTCGCTCAGCCCGGGATTGGTATAGTGTGTTCCCGATGTCGTTGTCAGCTTCGTATATGTACCGGAGGCAGATGAACTGCGCCACACTTCGTACCCGGAGGCTCCGGCTACCGCGCTCCAGCGGACAGCCGCGTCGGTATACCCAGAGGATGAAGCTGATACTACGGGTGTGCCGATTACCTCGAACTCGGCGGTAATCGTGCAGCTTTCGCTGACCGTGAATGTATAGGTTGCGTCCGTCGAAAGCTGGACAGTTCCGTTCAGCCAGCATATAAACCGGCACCCGCCGGCCGGTGTTGCGCTGAGCGTGACCGGCGTGCCGGAAGCGTAAGTGCCGCCTCCCGATACCGTACCGTATGAACCGTTTGTTTCAGCGATTACTTCGCAAGTCTCTTCTGTCCCGCTTTCCGTACCCAGCTCCCCCGCCGCAACGGTTACAGCGGCTAGGGCATCCACCCGGCCGTATCCAAAGGTATTATCCTTGCCGGATGTGCCAAGGTCTGCCGCGGTGCTGTACAGTATATTTTTTACTTCCGCTGCGGAAAGGCCGGGATTGGCTGACCAGATCAGCGCAGCCACGCCTGCCGTCACCGGAGAAGCCATCGACGTGCCGCTCATGTATGCGTACTGCCCGTTTAAATAGGTAGAGTAAATCCCCGTTCCGGGTGCTGATATATCTTTAAGGGACCCGTAATTTGAATAACTTGCTTTTGTATCACTTGAGGTTGTCGCGATTACGGATACGCACGCATCGTAGTCGCTCGGGTAGCATAGCGCCGAAGTGGATTCGTTTCCGGCAGCCGCCACACATACCGCCCCCGCTGCTGCCGCCTGATTGACCGCCGCTTCGAAAGCACTATCGTTCTCATAGCAGCCAAAGCTCATATTGATCACGTCCGCGCCGTTGTTTGTGGCAAAGTTCAACCCTTCGATGATGTCCGATGTATACGCATACTCCGGCCCGAACACGTCCACTACGATCAGCTTGACCCCGGGCGCAATGCCCGCCACGCCGATACCGTTGTTTGCCTTCGCGGCGATGATGCCCGCCACATGCGTGCCATGCCCGCCGTCGTCATCCGCGCTGCCGTCGTTGTCCACAACATCCGTCTCCGCATAGATCTGCCCGGTGAGGTCGGGATGATCGAGGTCGGCGCCCGAATCCAGAACCGCTACGCGTATGTTGGGCGACCCCGTCGTAATATCCCACGCGCTTAACGCGCCTGTCTTGCTCAGATGCCACTGGCTTGAGGCACCCGGATCGTTCACCGCAGTTTCCAGTGTGTAGACGTAGTTCGGCTGCACATATTCTACGTTCGGCTGGCTCTCCAGCGTATCGATAAAGCCTTCAACCGTATCGCCTTCCGGCACTTCGGTCACCAGCAGTTCGTCCACCGGAAGCTCCTGCTGCAAATCGCTGTCCAGCGCGCACAGCGTATTCTCCGCAGCTGTATCCGATACTGAGTCCTTAAACTTGACGATTACCTCTCCGTTGACACACTGCGTGCCGTCCACTTCGATGATTTGCGGCTCTTCTAAATCTTCAACGCTATGAGGCTCTTCTGCCGGTATTCCGATCGTTTCCGGCTCGTCCGTGGACTGCGGGGATTCGGTTTCTTGCGGCTCCGCTGTTTGTGTTTCTTCCGCTGCGGAGGCCTCCCGAATATCGATCACCGACAAGGAAAACGCAAGACACAGCGACAGCAGAACTGAAAGTACGCCGCCGGATACTTGTCTGAGTTTGGTGTGATTATTCTTCATCGCCGTCTCCTTTTTACCGTACCACGGACGAATTGAATGGTATATGAATATAGATATTTTCCGTCATCTATATATCACCGTTTTATATAACGATCAAACAGCAATTTTTGTTCATTTTTGTCGAAAATAAATCTTTCCTATAAAAAAAGCGCCATTGCCTGACGCTCTGACCGCTGACAAACTTCGTTTGCCAGCGATTTTTATGTGCATTCCCCATCTTTATAATTGCCTTTCTCAAGGGCGGCCTTGTAGATAGGCATGTTTCAATGTGGAATCCACAACGCTTTTTCAGTATTTAATCAAGCATGAGGCGTTGTCATCAAGCTGACCGCCATATCTGGCGCTCTTTCTCTTACCAAAGCTATGGTGTTGCGGACACTGGGCCGGAATAAGCGCTGTATATCCTAACACCGTTTACCTTCACATACGCGCGTACTTTGTAGTAGTAGGCCGTTCCGGTTATCAGCTTTGTATTGGTATAGCTTCGCGACGTCGTCGATTTGACCAGCGTGTATGCACCGTCCGAGGCGGTGGAACGCCATACCTCGTACCCGCTGCACCCGGATACCTTGCTCCACGATATCTTGATCTTTGTCGCGCTGCTGCGCACCGCCGATACCCCCGATACGTTCGCGAACGTCGGTCTGGCGCTTGCTGCTGTGGTAAAGGCGCTGTACACCTTCTTGCTGCCCACCTTCACATACGCTCGAACCTTGTAGTAATAGGTGGTGAACGGGGTACGCTTCGTGTTTTTGTAATACGTACTCTTCGTAGATTTGATCAATGCAAACCCGTTGTCGGGTGATGTGGAGCGCCATATCTCGTAGCCGCTGCGCCCTGATACCTTGCCCCACGATACCTTGACCGTTGTCGGGCTGGTTGCTGCCGCTGCCGCGCTGGCAACATCCGCGAACGCAGGCGAAGCGCTTGTGACTGCGGTAAACGCGCTGTACACGCGCTTGCCGCTTACCGTGCGGTACGCGCGCACCTTGTAATAGTATGTGACCGGTTTGCCTGTAACCGAGGGCGTCAGCTTCGTGTTCTTGTACGACGTGCTCTTCGTAGATTTGATCAATGCAAACCCGCTGTTTGGCGATGCGGAGCGCCATATCTCGTAGCCGCTGCGCCCTGAAACCTTGTCCCATGATATCTTGACGCCCGTCGCGCTGTAGGCTTTTGCCGCCGCGCCGGACACGTTAGCCAGCACAGGCGTTGCAGACACGACGGTGGAATAGTCGCCGTATACCTTTTTCCCGCTGACGGTCTTGTATGAGCGTACTTTATAGTAATAGGTTGTTCCGGTTTTAAGGCTCTTGTTGGTATAGCTCTTCGATGTGGTGGTTTTGATGAGGCTGTATTTACCGTTCTGCGAAGTCGCGCGGTAAAGCTGATACCCGCTCGCGCCGGATACTGATCCCCATGAAACCTTGATGCTGTTATAGCTTGCCATCGTAGCGGTGGCCGTAGCTGCCGAAGGCACAGGAGTTGCGGATGCATATGCGGACAGGTTTCCGTACGTAGTCGTTGCGGACGCTGTACAGTAGGCCTTAATTTTGTAATAATACGTCCTGCCAGTCATCAGGCCACTGTGGGTATAGGATGTACCCGCTGCCGTCCCCAGTTTCGTGTACGTGCCGGAGGCGGAATCGCCGCGCCATACCTCATACCCCGCCGCGCCCGTAACTGCTGTCCATGTTACCTTCGCGCTGGTATAACCCGCCGAAGAGGCCGATGGTGCCGGTGTACCGATCAGTGCAAACTCTGCCGTAACCGTGCTGTCATCGCTGGCGGCGAAAGTATACACCGGGTTTTTGGATACCTGTGTGGAACCATTCTTCCAGCACACAAAACGGTATCCTGCGTTGGGTATTGCCGTAAGCGTAACAGTCTCGCCATTGTCATATGTACCGCCGCCCGAAACGCTGCCATAGGATGCGCTGCTGGCATAAGCAGATACGGTATATTGCGCAGACTGTACCGTAACGGTGCATGTGCCGGTATACCCGCCGTCATCAGTTTTAACGGTTATTATTGCGGTACCTGCGCTGATTGCCGTAACTTTGCCGTTTCCATCTACAGTAGCAACAGTTGTGTCGCTGCTTGACCATGTGACAGTTGGGTAGGTGGCGTCAGAAGGGGAAACTGTGGCGGTAAGTGTAACCATCTCGCCAGCAATCATGGTTTTCGTATCGTCATTAATGTTAACGCTTGTAACAGGCTGGATCACGATCACAGTACACGTATCTGAAAAATCACCGTCTTCCGTAACAACAGTGATAGTTGTAGTGCCTGACCCAATAGCGGTTACGACCCCGTCTTCAACGATTGCGACAGTATCATCAGCAGATGACCATAATACTTTTTTATTTGTAGCATCTTCAGGCGAGACAGTGACTGTCAACGTAATGATGTCGTTAATGTCGACGTATGGCTCTAACCTGCCCAGTGAAACACCTATCACAGATATCAACGGCGTTCCAGAAATGCTTATATTATAGCCACTTATTCGAACGACTCTTTCATCAGTATATGTGAATAATAAATCAACTTCAGTGCTCCCAAGGGAAACGCCTTTCAACTGTTCACTCGCAATAATTGCAATAGATGAATCCTGCGTCTGTATAAAAGAGATACTGACAGGGTCTCCATAGAGTTCAAAATTTGTAGTTAATTCAGATGGCGCAACCGGTGTATTGATATCGACATTATCAATTTCCGGTATATTAATTTTGGAGATTAGAACAGTACTCCCTGCACCAATTATGTCGGCACCAGCACCTATTGAATCAGAATTCGTGCTAGAGTACCAGTAACAATTATTATATGTGCATTCAGGGTCTTCAGCGCCAATAAATTCACCAACAAACCCCGCCCCGTTCACTTCTCCATCTGTATAGCAATCCAGAACATATACCTTACCTGATGATACGCCGGTAAATCCGCCAACACTGTATACCCCTTTAACTTCTCCAGTAAAATAGCAGTTTCTTACTTCGCAGTATTCTTCAGATACATCGTGTGATGTAACATCCCATAAATAACCTGTAAATCCACCGACTCTGTCTTCACCTATAATACTGGCATCTGCATAACAATCAAAGATCTTACCGTTGCTGCAACCTGTAAAGCCTCCAACCGTTCTTCCGCGTACGCAATTGATACTACCTGTTGCATAACAGTTTATTATCCTGCTGTAGTAAGATTCACCTGCAAACAAGCCAACATATTTAGGACCTGAACCAATATCGCTAACTATACAAAAATCTTCAATTCCTAAATTGCTAATTGTAGAATCATTAACCGATCCAAAAAAGCCTTCACGCCAATCACATGCAATTATTTTGCCATTAGATATCACATGATTATTGCCTTCGAAATTACCGTAAAAATCGAATGACTCCCAATCTGCTCCTCCAAGATCAATATCACTTTGCAAAGAATAGTTGCTCATGCAGAAGTTTTTTATATTATTGAGGTTTTCAGCTGTTGATATTATATATGGATCATACCACATGCCGTTTCCGCCAGCAAATTCGGTCGTATTGTCCAAGCGTTCTATATGCTGCAGGCCTTGGATTTCTGGGTAAGGATAATCGGAGTCCCCATCCATTGTCCAGATACTGCTGAAATTTAATAAATCAAATGAATCCTGTTGCCGGAATTCCTGCTCCGATAATTCTATGCCCGGATTCGCTTCTTCGCTGCCCGAAGCTGATTTTGCATTTAATACATGGTAACAATTGTTTTCCGTACTTCCTATCGTGACAAGATCTCCGTTCAATGGAACGGTAGTAGAAACATTGCCGGAACTATAGCAAAATTCTATTTTTCCATAATTACTATCAACGAGACCTCCCACATAATCACCAAATATATTAGCGGATGAATAGCAGTTTGAAATTAAACCGCGGTTTTCTCTTGCTAAACCGGCACCGGATTCTGTAACATCTCCGGAGGTATAACATTGCACAATGTAACCGTAATTTATCTCGCATATTATCCCACTTTTTTTAATAACAGCTCTGGGTATCCCCAGGTTTTTAATGGTTGAGCAATCTTTTAATCCATTAAACAGCCCTGATCCATGCAACCCGATTATATTATGTAAATTTCCATCGAATACACCAAAAAAGTTGCCATTGGTATCGCCAATTGACGTCCACCCGTACCCTTCATTAAAAAAAGCTCCGCCCGTCCTTGTCGCTTCCGTTAGATCAATATCATTCTGCAATTCAAACCAGTTCCAAGCATAATTCCTGATATTGTTAAGGTGTACAGCTGTAACGATACGATAAGGATTGTATGGTAAACCATTCCCCCCGGCAAAATCTGTAGTATTTTCCGGTGGAGCAGTCATTGGAACCTGCCGCAGCTTGGGGTAAGGGTAATCCGAACCTCCGGCAATCGTCCACACATTGTTAAAGTCAAAATCCGAAAACGACCCTTGCAATTGCATTTCCTCATTCGTCAGCGATTCAACATTACTTACACTACTGTTCAGTTCGATAACACCGCTCGCATTTTCTATTGCGTAACAATTTGTGACCGTACCTCCATATGTTACATCATTAATTATCCCCATTCCTTGAACAGTACCAACATTGTAACAATTAGAAACAGTGCCTCCACTGTCTCCGGCAATCCCCCCCCCGTGGCTTCCGTTCACGCTTCCAATATTGTAACAGTCAGTTATAATGGATCCCGACCTGCTATCACCTGCGATTCCGCCGCATGTTGTACCGCCGACATACCCTGTATTATAACACGCATTGATTGTGGCTTTATTACGATCGGCAATTCCGCCACACGTTCCTTCTGCTTTTACCGCAGATGCATTGACGCAATACTCAATCAGCCCTTCATTATATGCTGTAATTCCCCCTACAAGGTAGCTATAATCCAAAGCAGTAACCGTGCCTGATACCTTACAGTAAGAAATAGTCCCATAATTTTTACCGGATATTCCTCCGTTATAAGTGGATATATCACTGGTTGTTTGGGCTATATAACCCGATATATTACAGTTCGTTATCAACCCATTATTCTCATGACAAAGCCCGCTCGCACAGTCCTCCCCTTCCATATATATATCATTTAGAGTCAGGTTTTTTATTTCTCCGGATTCACCAACTGTAATAATAAAACTCGTCTTATCTCTGCTCGACGAAAGTCCGTTTATTTGGTACCCGTTACCATCTAGGATACCATTGATTTTGTCGATTGGATTCCAACCTGCTCCTTCGCAGTATAATTCACCACCCTCTGATGTTACAGCTGACATATCAATATTGTTTGTCAACAAGTAACAAGCATTCGGAAAATACCGGATTTCATTGACTTGATCCGGCGTAGAGATCATATATGGATCATCTGGTGTACCGCTTCCCGAAGACCACGTATAATCTCTGTGATAAACCGCGTTATATGTCACATTGTAACGGCTTGCGACAAGCGGGGGTTCCGCACAATATTCCGCTCCAGCAGCGACATCCGCAATCCCGTCGCCATTTGTATCCCATCCGTCCACGATAAAGCTGGTATCAAATGCGAGCGTTGGCATAATCACTATATCTCCATGATACACCGAATCTATGCTTCTTTCCGGCGTCCCATATAAACCACCGTTGTACGTAATTTCTATTTTGAATTGGTCATTTAGGCCAGATACGTTTTCAATATTTTCTAATATCCCCATATCTCCTGTTATATCATTCGGGTTCAGATAATTGCTCGCCACGTTAATTGTCGATAAACTGGTTTTATCCGCAAGGACACTTATGTCAGTCACTTTGCAATATTCCAAGTTTAAAGTTTCTAGCCGATACATATTTGCTAAAGCGTCAATATCCGTTATTTTATTACGTGAAATATCCAATTCTTTTAAATTGATCATATTATGTAGTGGAGATATATCAGAAAAATTGTTAATCGATAAATATAGATATTCAATAGAAGTCAATGCTTCCAACTTTGGCAAGCTATCATCCTCCAGATAATCGTATCCTAAATTTAAGTAAGTCAAATTGGTCAGGCCTGATATTGTAGTAATATCTCTTACATCAGTTGCATAAAGATTTAGGCCATCAATATTTACTGCGTATTGTAAACCCGATATGTTCGAAATATCCTTACCCGAAAAATCTAGCGTACCAGTTAGTGCTGCCATTTCACCTTCGCTGATATTGCCGTCTCCGCTTTTATCTGTACCAATATCCATCAAAGCCTTTTTAAGATTGGCATCAGGAAAATTAATCGTATCACCTTCAACCGCATGTGCGATATGAACATTATGAAAAAAAACAGTTATAGCAATAACTATTATTACGATACATAGTTCGATCCGCGTCCTTCCCTTCAGCAGTTTACCGCCCAGCAACCGGGCAAACCTTTGCTTCATGCTTTCCTCCGCTTCTTCTCCCCCGTTAAAATTTCCCTGTACGATTATATCACGTATGTATGATTAATCCAATACCGGAAAATAAAAAAAGCGCCATGCCTGACGCTCTTTCCTTCGTCGCGGTTATTCCGCTTTCTTCTCTTTTTTCTCGGTATCCATCACATGCCGGCCGTTGTAATAACCGCACGTGGGGCATACTCTGTGATTGAGCTTCATCGCGTGGCACTGCGGGCATTCGCCGATGCCGGGTGCGGTAAGCTTAAAGTTCGCGGATCTTCTGCAGCGGCCGCGCCGCTTTGAAATTCGGTTCTTGGGTAACGCCATCTATCTACACCTCCTCGTCGTCATTCAATTGGGATAAACCGTAAAACGGATTCGTCACATCAATTTGCGGCTTGCAGCCGCACGGGCCTTCGTTCAAATCTTTGCCGCACAGGGGGCAAAGCCCTTCGCAGTCCTCGCGGCACAAAAACCGCATTGGCAGCGTTAAAATCACATTGTCGCCGATCATCCGGTCAAGGCCTAACTCCTCGCCCGCAAACTCGTACATGCCCTCTTCGGGCTGCCGCGAGAAATACTCAGCGAACTTAAGCGATACCGTATACTGCACGGGCTTTAAGCACCTCGCGCATTCCACAGGCGTCTGCCCCTTAAAGCTGCCCGTTACGATTACGCCCTCGCCGTCGAAGCGGTACTCCACTATAACCTGCACGCCGTCCGGAAACGCGTAGCTTTCGCTGCCGCAGTCTACGGGTTCCATCGGCCCGGTATACCGCGCCTCAAACGCCTCGCCCTCGCTCTGAAGCGCATCGGCGATGTTGATCTTCATAGCCGTCTCCTAAAAAACGAATGCGCGCATTCGTCAACGTGTAGAATTATATTAAACGCAGCGGTTGATGTCAACCCTTTTTTAACCCGAAGAGGCTGCGCTTTCTTTCTATCATTTCATCGGCGCGCGCAATATATTCACGCAAGTCCTTCGTATCCGCCGCGCGTTCGATGCGGTTTTCTTTTTCAAAGATGCGTTTTGATATCGCGCCCGCGCCGAACGCCAGCACATCACACAACTCTTCCATAATATCGATGTTGTAAAGGCACGCGCTGCCGGGCAGCGTAAAGCCCGTGTTCTGCTGGCAGCCTTTCATGTACTTTTGCCGGTACATATAATACGGCTGATAGCCCGCTTGCGTCAAAATGTACTGCGCCGCATCGACAGCGGCAGCCGCTTCGGTATCGCCCGGCATCGCGGAGAGGTTGTCCTGCGCGAACTTCGACGCGCGCTTGACCGCGAGCGTGTGCACCGTCACGTTTTCGGGCAAAAGCGCTGTGATGCGCCGTACGGTATCGGCGGTATCTTCCGCCGATTCGCCGGGCAGCCCCGCGATGACGTCCACATTGACCGCAAAGCCGTATTGCTTCACCATCTCGTAACCGCCGAAGAACTGCGCCGCCGTATGCGCGCGCCCGATCCTTTGTAATGTCTCATCGCTCAGCGTCTGTGGGTTCACGCTTACGCGCCGCGCGCCGCAGCTTTTGATGATATCAAGCTTGCCCTCCGTGATCGTGTCGGGCCTTCCGGCCTCTACGGTAAACTCGCGAGCGCCTTGCGCAATTTTAGCCGCACGGCCCAGCACGCGCTTTAGGTTCGCTTCGCTAAGAGCGGTCGGCGTACCGCCGCCCACATATACCGCGCGCACACGCCTGTCGCAAAGCAGTTCCTCCGCGCAGTCCATTTCGCGCAGCAGCGCGTCCGCATAGAGCGCCTCGGCGTTTTTGAACACATCGGGCGTGCTCGACGCGAAAGAGCAGTACGCGCAGCGCGTTGTGCAGAACGGTATGCCGATATATACGTCGATATCGTGCGGCTGCGGGTAAAGCCCCCACTGCGCTGTGAGTATCGCCTTTGCCAGACCGTACTTTTCGGGCAGCACGTCAAATTCGCTTACAAACAGCGCTTTTGCGCCCGCTTCGCCCAGCCGCTCCTCGCTGTCGCGCAGCAGCCTTGTAGGCCGCACGCCCGTAAGGCTCCCCCACGGCAGCGCCTCACTGAAGTGCTTTGAGAGCGCGCGGTACGCGCATATCTTCGCCGCGCGTTTGACGCTTCGCTTGCGCTCCAAAACGCCGCCCCGCGCCGCTCCGGTATACGCATAGGCTTCGCCGCGCCGTCCGTCCTCGCAGACTTCCCCGGTGCACTGTACGGTTTCTCCAACCTCATGGATTGAAAGCAGCAGGCTGATGCCTTCCGCAGCGGGTTCCGCCGCGCCCAACTGCTCGATTCTGCGAACGTCAATAAAAAGCCGCATCACCTCGCATACTTCGCTAAAGAGCGAGGGGCTTGAAATATAAAGCGATGTCATTGCGTCAGATACGGGTTATTTTGAAATTCGGCGAACAGCGTGGTCTTGATGCCGTGCCCCGCGTACACGGTGTAATCCTGTTTGAGCTTACCCAACACATCGTGCAGGGAATGGGCGTACTCTTCCGGGTCGCTGCCCGGAAAGTCGGTGCGCCCGCAGTACATGTAGAACAGCGTATCGCCCGAGAACAGCGCACCCCCCGCGATATAGCATACGCTTCCGCCCGAATGGCCGGGCGTATGCAGCACCGAGACGTCGATCCCCGCGCAGACAAGCGTCTCCCCGCCAAAAAGCACGAAGTCCGGCGCGCATTTCTCCACCGTCTCGCCCGCGAACACGCCGAGGTTGTCCGCGTCATTTTGCAGCATGGAAGCGTCACGCGCGTGTACGGCGACCTTCGCGCCCGTCTCGCGCTTCAATTGCGAAAGCGCGCCGATATGGTCGAAGTGGCCGTGCGTCAGCAGTATATGCGTCACCTCCGTGATACCGAAACGGTTAAGGTGAGCCTTGATCTTCTCATAATCGCCGCCCGCGTCCACAATAAAGCCTTTGCTTTCGCCTTCGTTAAAAACGATAAACACGTTGGACGCCAGCTCGCCCACCTGTATCTGAACAACCTTCATGGAGCCTCCGTCAGGTTTTCTTTTTCGAATTGAGCAGTATCGTCACCGGGCCGTCGCACGCGGCTTCAATATCCATTTGGGCGCCGAACACGCCCGTGCTCACGGACAGTCCCGCCTCGCGCAGTATCGCCGCGCACCGCTCGTAGAGCATATTGGCCTGCTCCGGAGCCGCCGCCGCCGTAAAATCCGGCCTGCGGCCGTGCCGCGCGTCTCCGCACAGCGTAAACTGCGACACGAGCAGCACCTCTCCGCCGATATCCGAAACGCTCAGATCCATCTTTGCGTTATTCTCAAATATGCGCAGCCCCGCCACCTTGCCCGCGATGTAAGCCGTGTCGCTCTCCGCGTCGCCCTTCTCCACGCCCAGCAGCACGAACAGCCCGCGATTAATCTGCGAGAAGGCTTGTCCGTCCGCTTTGAGCTTCGCGCTCTCGACGCGCTGCACCACCGCGATCATGTGTGCAGACGGAACACGTCCGTCACGCCGTTGATCGCGCGCATGCTCTTTTGTATCTCATTGATCTGCGAGGTTGCCGAAATCGCAAGCCCGATCACGATGATCGCGCTGTGGTTTTTAGCCATGCGCGCGTTGATCGACGTAATCGGGAGTCCCATCGCGTAGAGCGCGTTGGATATTTCGGCGATTAATCCCGTACGGTCCTGCGCGGTGACCTGTATCTCAACGTTGTAACTCGACGCCTCCCTTTCGGACCACTTGACCTCGATCATACGGCCATACTCAAAATCCGCGCTCGTCACGTTGGAGCAGTCGCTGCGGTGCACCGATACGCCCCTGCCGCGCGTGATATAGCCCACGATATCGTCGCCGGGCACGGGATTGCAGCAGTGCGCAAATCGCACCACCATATCGTCGTAGCCCGTCACGATCACGCCGCTGCTTATACCGCCGCTCTTTCCCGCAGCACGCCCCGCCTGCGGCGTGGGCGCGGTTTTATTGACGCGGTTGTATTCCTCGATGAGCTTGTGCAGTATCTGCCCTGTGGTGATGCCGCCGTATCCCACCGCGGCGTAGATATCATCTGTTGACGAGAACGTATACCGTTTGTATACATCCTTGAGCCATTCGGGCTTAAAGAGATCTTTGATATCGTACCCCTTGCGCCGCGCTTCCTTTTCAAGCATGTCGCGGCCTTTGACGATGTTCTCCTCTTTGAGCTCGCGCCGGAACCAGTTGCGGATCTTGCTTTTAGCCTGCGAGGTCTTGACGATCTTAAGCCAGTCCCTCGAGGGCCCCTTGCTGGACGCCGAGGTCAATATCTCCACGATATCGCCGCTGCCCAGCGTATAGGTGAGCGGTACGATCTTGCCGTTGACCTTCGCGCCCGTGCAGCGGTTGCCGATTTCGCTGTGGATGCCGTACGCAAAGTCGAGCGGCGTCGCGCCTTGCACGAATTCCTTGACTGCGCCTTTGGGCGTAAACACGTATACCTTATCGGAGAAAAAGTCGATCTTGAGCGTTTCCATAAACTCCCGGTTATCGCGCGTGTCGGACTGCCATTCCAGCATCTCGCGCAGCCAGCCGAGCTTATCGTCCATCTCGTCCTTTTCGGTGCCTTCCTTGTAATGCCAGTGCGCCGCGATGCCGTATTCGGCTGTGGAATGCATCTCGCGCGTACGTATCTGCACCTCGAAAGGCCGTCCGTCCTTGCCTAAAACCGTGGTATGTATGGACTGGTACATGTTCTGTTTGGGTACCGCGATATAATCCTTGAACCGCCCCGGTATGGGCTTCCACTCGGTATGCACCGTGCCTAAAACCGCGTAACAATCGCGCACTGAATTCACGATGATCCGTATCGCAATGAGGTCGTACACCTCCTCAAACGCGCGATGCTTGTTGTAAATCTTATTGTAGATGCTGTAGATGTGCTTGGCCCGCCCCTCGATGTCCGCTTCCACTCGTATCTTCTTCAGCAGCACGCGGATTTGCGCGATCACAGCATCGATATATTCCTTGCGCTGGTTACGCGTTTCTTTAAGCCGGTCGGCAATCCCGCGATACGCTTTCTCATCGAGATATTTGAGCGACAGATCTTCCAGTTCCCATTTGATCGTGTTGATGCCGAGGCGGTGCGCAAGCGGCGCGAATATCTCCAGCGTCTCCTTAGACTTCTCAATCTGCTTTTCCTTGCTCTGGAACTTCAATGTGCGCATGTTATGCAGCCGGTCGGCTAGCTTCACGATGATCACGCGGATGTCGCTCGCCATCGCCATGAACATCTTGCGCAGGTATTCGGCCTGATGCTCCTCCTTGGACAAAAAGTCCACCTTGCCCACTTTGGTGACGCCGTCCACCAGCCGCGCGATTTCATCCCCGAACTCGGAGCCTATCTGCTTCAATGTGACGGGCGTATCCTCCACGATATCGTGGAACAATCCCGCTACGACTGTGGTAATATCCATACCAAGGTCGGCTAAAATCCCCGCCACTTCGTAAGGGTGCAGGAAATACGGCTCTCCCGAAAGGCGCTGCTGCCCCTCGTGCGCCTGTTTTGCAAACACGTACGCCTTACGGAAGAACGCCTGATCCTCCGCGCCGTATTGATTTTTAACCTTTTCGGGCAGCAGTTCGGCTGTCCTTACGTCACCTTCCATGCATCATATCCTCAATGCGCGCAAAACACGTGCTGCTTCTTAGCTCCTTTTTGGGCCCGGAATACGGGATTGCCTGTATTTTATCATCTTTGCTTTTTTCAATCAACTTTAGTTCGGTAAGCACGCGAAGCGTAAAAGCCGTCTGTTCTTCACCCAGCCCCATTCGCTTCTCCGGCGACTGTTCACCCGCCCTTCCGCAAGCCTCGCTTAGCTTACGATATGCGCCAAGCAGCGTCCCACGTTCCATATAAAACGCCGATGTGTGCTTTATATATTCCTCACGCATCGCTTCGTCCCAAAGCGCGGTGTCCGCGCACCGGCCGATACGCAGTATGCGGTCGTAGCCGCACGGGACCTGCGCCGCAACGCAGTTGTCCAGCGTAAACACCAGCGGGTCACTCAGGCACAGCCGCCCGTCCATAAGCGCGGCACGCACAGGCTCGATGTGCAGCAGCCTTTGCAGCGCGCTCTGCGTACCCGCCGCGACGCACAGCGAGAACCGGCTGCGCCCGATCTCTTCTTCCAGCCTTTTTATAAACGCCGCCTCGCTGATATGCTCAGGTTCGTGCGCACAGATTTCATCGAGAAAGCGTTCCGCCATCCGCTGCCGGTTGGCATCCATAAAGCCGCTTAGCAGCGCATCATCAAACTTCACCGCAATGTCCTTCACCACAAGCTGCGGTTTGCCGTTGTAATCGTTGATACCGGGCTCGCAGATAAATTCGCATATATCCGAAAC
>CAZLRM010000014.1:17397-19860 GCA_964561895.1 uncultured Christensenellaceae bacterium
CGCCTCCTATGCGCATCGTAAGCCCCGCCGCCTGCGCGTGCCCGCCGAACTTCTCAAACCTTCCGGAGAAAACGCTAAGCGCTTCGTAGATGTTGACGCCGCCCGCGCTGCGCGCGCTGCCTGTCAGCCTGCCTTCCGCGCCGCCCAGCAGCAGGCAGGGCCGCGTGAACTTTTCCGCGATTCTAGCAGCCGCAATGCCGACCACACCGGGATTCCATTCCTTGTCGGCGAGCACGATGGCCGCGTCGCGGTAAAATGCGTTTTCCATGATCGTACGTTCCGCCGCGGAGGCGATGTTCTCTACTTCCTTCCTTCGAAGATCGTTGAGTTCGCAAAGCTTCTTCGCGGGATAATCTAGCCCCTTCGAAGGCTTGACCGCACAAAACAACGATATCGCGTCCTGTGCGGTATCCATGCGGCCCGCCGCGTTGATGCGCGGCCCGAGCATGAAGCTGACGCCCTGAGAGCTTATGTCCTTAAGTGAAATACCCGCTGCTGCCGCGAGCGCCGCGATGCCCGGCGAAGGATCTTCGCGCAGCTTTTTAAGGCCCAGATGCGCAAGTACGCGGTTTTCGCTGAGCAGCGGCACAATATCGGTGATCGTGCCGATTGCCGCAAGATCGGCATAGTGCAGCGCATCCTTCAGCGAGGACAGCGCGCAGATCAGCTTGAACGCTACACCGCAACCCGCGAGGAACGAAAAAGGATACGTGCTGCCGCTTCTCTTCGGATTGATGATCCAGGGCGTACCCGGCAGTTTTTCGCCGCACTCGTGATGATCGGTAATGATCACGTCCACGCCGAGTTCTTTGGCCAGCTCCACCTCGGCGACATTCGTAACGCCGCAGTCCACCGTCACAATCAGCGTCGCTCCGGAGGCCGCGATTCGCCGCACGGCGTCTGTGGAAAGCCCGTAGCCCTCGAGGTGCCGGTTGGGCGAGCATATATCCACTTCCGCGCCCATGCTGCGCAGATGCAGGCAGAGCGCGCTGCCGCCGCAGATGCCGTCCGCGTCGTAGTCGCAGAACACGCTGATCTTCTCTTTTTTTACGGCCTGCCGTATGCGCGACACCGCCTCTGGCATATCGGGCAGCAGAAACGGGTCATGAAGCTGCGAGATATCCGGATGCAGAAAAGCTTGCGCGAGCGCCGCCGTGTCCATACCGCGCCGGCATAAAAGCTCCGCCACGGGAAGGCTCAGCCCGTGCGCGCCCGCGATCTCAGCCGCTGCGGTTTCCATATACGGTTCCTGGTCCCTGCGAACAAATACCTGCACAGTTTATCCTTTCGATATGCGAACTTTCGATATACGAAAAGCCTCTCCTGCAAAGGAAAGGCTTTTTAATCAGCCTAATAAGATTCGGTTACGCCTTCTGCCCTGCCGGTTTGGCAGCCAACTTTTTATGCGTCCTGCGGTCGTGCCAGTCCTCGAGGCCGATCCAGATCGGCGACGCGATAAATATTGAGGAGTATGTGCCCGATACGAGGCCGACGATGATGGGCAGCGCGAACTCTTTGATGGATGTCACGCCGAAGATGTATACCGCCAGTATCGTGATCAACGTCGTCAGCGAGGTGTTGATCGTTCTGGGCATCGTCTCGCGAATGCTGATATCGGCGATCTCGCTGCGTGTAAGCCCCTTTGTGCCCAATATCCTGTTGTTCTCACGGATACGGTCGAACACCACAATGGTATCATTGATAGAATAACCCACGATGGTGAGGCACGCGGCGATGAACGAGCTGTTGACCGGCACGCGCGTGATGCTCATGAACGCCGTCATGATCACTACGTCATGCACCAGCGCGGTTACGCCCGCAATGCCGGAGAATAACGAGAACCGGATTGCGATGTATATCAACATAAGAGCGGAAGCGATCAGTATCGAAAGAAACGCGTTCATCACGATCTCACCCGACGTGATGCCGCCCACGCTTTCCATCTCGCCCGGGTTCGCATTCGGGTAGGTCTTCTGTATCGACGCGACGATCGAGCTGCGCAAATCTTGCGCGTCGACCGAGGCCTTTTCCGGAATACGGATAATCGCTTGTGTGCTGTCCTCCGTTGATACGATCTGCGCCGCCGCGGGATCGATGCCGTTTTCATTCAGCGCGTCATTGATAACCTGATCTTCATAGCTGCCGCCAAAATCGATGGTCAGCAGGTGGCCGCCTGTAAAATCGATACCCAGGTTAAGCCCGCCCGAGAACAGCCCCACACCGAGCCCCGCAAGAACGATCAGGCACGACAGTATGATAAAATACTTGGTCTTGCTCAAAAACATCATCTTCATACTATTTGCCTCCTTTCGCGGCGAGCTCCGCGTCGCTCTTACGTATCGAATACAGCTTTCGGTTCTGTACATTTAATACCAGCACGATGTTCATCAGCCATCTTGTGAGCACCACCGCGGTAAACATCGAGAGCACAATGCCGATCATCAGCGTATAGCCGAAGCCCTT
>CAZLRM010000015.1:0-19276 GCA_964561895.1 uncultured Christensenellaceae bacterium
CGCCTCCTAAGCGAAAGGTCGCGCGTTCGAGCCGCGCCAGGAACGCCAAATCATGATAATCCGAACCTTTTTCTCCTCCTCATTGGAGAGGGGTTCGGATTTGTTGTTTATTTCAGCTCCTCTGATAAAACAAAGGAGTGATTCACCGAGGAAATAGAAGAGGGTATCGACGAGGTAAACTTTTTTGATAAAGATAATAATTCTATTCTTCAAGGCTGAGATGCCTATGTAGTTGTCATTCTTGAGAATCTTCGAATATCCGCATATAATGTATGTATTATCAGATAAACCGTGAGGTCTCGGATGATCCCTAAGTCCACCGAAGAACCTGCCGATCCGCGAAGAGCTCGCGCACAAAAGAGAACTTAGATTAAGAAACAAGTATGCCGCGAAATTGCATATACAAGGGAAAGGGGAGTTATCCATATGAAGCGAATATGGATATTGACATGCCTGGCCGCATGTTGTGCAGCGCTCGCTGCCTTTCTCTCGTTTAACCATACGGACAACGGAAAGATATTGATTGTGCAGGACGCATTGGATCCGATGGCAACTTTCCTTGAACCTTATGCGGGGAACAACGTCGAGCGCCTGACCCCTTATCAGCTTGGGCAGCGGCTTCCCGGGCTGAATGGAATGGTCTTTGTTTTCGGCACACAGGCCCGCCCTTATCAAAAACAATCCGCGTCCTCCGGGTATGTACCACTGTACAACGCGACGGTCGTTATAGCCGTAAACCGGAACGGTAATTCCGCCGATTTTATTAGCGGCTGGAAAACACTGCTTGAAAGTGAAGCTGTCGTACTTCTTCCGCATCATGGCACGGAAGGCGGACGGCTGACGGCTATCGCTCTGTCGCGTGGCTTAGGCGCAGCGGAGGGCGATCTTTCGCCGGCAATAGAGGCGTTTGCGCTTCTGCAATCGCAAGGCCGCCTTAACCGTCAGGATGTATACCTGTCACGCGACTATCGGGCAATGTATCCTCCCGACCGCCTGTCGGAACATGACGCTGTTATCCTATGGGATTATCAAGCTGCAATGCTGAGCCGGATTTCCGACGACTGGGATATTATCCTCCCGGAAGAAGGCTCATTTTCGGTAGACTGCGGCTTTGTGTACGGCGGGTCATTGGAAACGCAGGAGAAGCTGCGCCAAGCGAAAGAGTTCCTGCTGTCGGAACAGGGCCGGCAGGCGCTTATGGAGAAAGGTTTTTCACCTCTGACCGGCGAACCGGATTTATCTGCCTGGGACATGGCGCGGCTAACCTACAACCCAGACTTTCGTCGCGCCGTCCTATCGGCAAAACTCTATGGCCCGGCTTCGATACAGGAACGGTTGCTGCTGCAAAGCGTTACCATGCTGTTGTTTTGCATCGCGGCGCAACGGATTCTCCAGCGTATCCCCCGCGGGCTCTATCGCACCACAAGCCTTTACAGTATGCTTTTTGTGCTGCTGTGGATGCTCGTTGGCATAGTAAAAATCTTATCGCCATACCACGATCTGACTCGGTACTGCTGGTTTGCTACCTACATATCACGCCATATCCTGCCGGTATGCTGGTTTTGCATGTGTTATGTGAACCGGTATGAGCGACTTCCCACCCAAAGAAACCTGACTGCACTCCTCTGCGTCGCCGCTGCGCTGACAGTGTTTGTATTCACAAACGACTTCCATCGCCTCGTTTTTGTTTATACCAACACCGATCCTGCGTCATGGGGGGATCAATATGTCAACGGATTGGGATATTACCTGTCATCATTGTGGAGCTTTTTCTTGAGCATCGCCGGTTTGACGCTGCTCTTTCATAAAAACAGAACCCGCCAGAAAAAGCGGCAGATGCTGTATGCGGGTATCTTTTTGTGCGCATTGCTGATTTATCAGATGCTGTACATTGCCGGCGTGAAGCATATTCTTGATCTGGACATCCCCACCACGGTAGCTATCTTTATCCTCGTGTTTAATCTGGCGGCTCAGCGGGAGCGGTTCATGGGAGCTTCTTTGCTTGAACTGCCGATTTTTAAAAAACTCACCCTATGCCATTGCCATCTATGACGGCACGGGATCGACGGTATACAGCAATGCCGTTATGGAGTCGTTACAGGACAAGGAAGCGGCGTTCCCGAATC
The DNA here is from genome assembly GCA_964561895.1 of uncultured Christensenellaceae bacterium. Lineage (GTDB taxonomy): Bacteria > Bacillota > Clostridia > Christensenellales > SZUA-584 > JAEWCC01. The sequence goes on from CAZLRM010000015.1 coordinate 2,127, forward strand.
CCGGACAGGTGTCAGAGGAATCCACAGAGGTTTTATCCGGGGAACGGGCGTTCAAACCTTATGAATATGCGCTGGATACCGGCCGGGCGCTTGTCCTGGAGGATATCACCCATCTAAAGCGTTTGGAGCAGTCGCTCAAGGAAACCCATGAGAAACTGGAAGCCGTTCAAGGACTCCTTGTACGGCAGGCAGAGGAAGCCCGCAACTTAACTGATAGGCTGGAGCAGGAACGGTATTCCCTGCAAATGGATAAGCTGTTCAAGGAAAAGCTGGAGGATGTGCGGCGGCAACTGCGCCTGATTCATCAGGCTGACGGGGAAAATCAGGACAATATGCTCTTGCGCCGCGTCCGTTTTCTGCTCTGTATTTGCCAGCAGCGTTTGCGCTTTATCATCCGCAGCCTGGAAACACATCCGCTTGTTCCCGTTGAATTGGTCGAAGGGTACGCCGCAGGGGTAATCAGGAATGGACAGCGTATCGGTCTGGATGGGGTGATCACGGCGGCTTCCCGCGGCTTCTGTCCCCCCGGTATTGTTGAGGCGCTTCTTGAGTCCATTGACCGCATATGCCTGTATGCTTTCGATTTGCCCGGTTCTTCGTTCATTTGTCGTCTTGAAGCCGACGAGGCCGGCATCGCGCTAAACGCCGCGCTCTCATGGGAGGGCGACATTCCTTGCGCAGAGGGAGCGATGCTGCCAGAGAACCTCATCGGAATCATTGACGGGTTGGGCGGTCAAATTCTCCAAGAAGCGGAGGAAGACGGGCTGCTGACGCGGCTGCATTTTTCCTATCGGGAGGTGCGAGGATGATCTGGTACGAAATGCCGATAACCCTCGGTATGGCCATGTTTTTCGTGCTGCTGCTGATAGCCGCTTCCCAGACGATCGTTGCCCTCGAAGCAGGTGAATTGCTCCGCGACAAGGGGGCTTTACGCTTTATTCGTCTGCTTTACAGCCTGTTGGCCCTTATATCCGTTATCTTATCCTTGGAAGGGATTACGGCTATCGCATCCATCGAAGGAGGAATTTATCTTTCGATACCGGGACTACTCCGGTATTTTGCGATACTGCCCGTGTTGTTTTTCCTATGCTCGATCAAGCGGCCTGCGGATCTCCCAAAACAATTACAGCCGCCGGTCATCACATTCTTTATACCGCTTCTGCTCTTGCCGCCCGTAGACCGTCTGCCGCAGCCACTGCCTGTCGCCTTCGTTGTTTTTGCTGTGGCCTGGCTGATGCTCGACACCGTGCGGATGTTGCTGTCTTTCAGGGCATATTCCTGCACGCAAATCACCCGGGGCGTTATGGCTCATATCATACGCGGCATCAGTCACGGCATTTGCATCGCTAACCGCCGCGGATGGATTTTAGAAGTCAATCCTGCTTTTATCAGCCTGTGCGAGGGTTTGGGCATACATAAAGCCGAACGCATCGCTGAGTTTGACGCGGCTCTGAAGACGTTGCATGACGACGGGCAGCTGAAAATAAGCGAGCTGGAAAACGTCAAATCAATTCGGGCTGAAAACACAGTTTATTCTCTTCAGCGCAGCAGCTTCAAAGCGGGCGGGAAGAATTTTTCACAGTTAGCCCTTTCGGATGTAACAGTGATAGCCCGCGCCTCCTCGGAACTGGAACACGAAAATGAAAGATTGGCTGAAAACAATCAAAAGCTGGAATCTCTCATATCCGATATTGAGCTTGAGGAAACCATCCACGAACGCGAGCGCTTGTGCCGCGCCGCCCACGATCTTTGGTCACAGCGCCTGGCCGTGGCAGGATTGTCGATTGATATCCTTCTCGACCGGGAGAGCCGACAAATCAATGTCGATACGCTGGAGGAAATCATATCAGCACTCAAGGAACCCATTATGGCAGAGCCTGCGCAAACGATATGCGATTTGCCCGAAGTCCTGCGATGGCTTACCGAGATGTATGGGCGGCTTGGCGTACAAATCCAGATCGGCGGGCAGGCGGATTTTATTGAACGCGAGCAGGAGGCCTTGTGCGCCATCTTTCGGGAGGCGTTGGCAAACGCTGTGCGCCACGCATATGCTAGGCATATTACTGTGCGCTTTTACGAGGATAAAGAGAAGGCCGGCGTGGTTATCTTGAATGATTGTCTGGACGATAAGCCGGATATCGTGGAAGGGCGAGGCCTGCATGATATCAAAGCACGTATCTATCATGCAGGCGGATCGGTTCAATATAAAAAGGGCACTGCGTTTGAATTAGAGGTCATCTTTCCGAAAGGCATGATGAAGCAAGAGGAGGTGATTGCATAATGAAAGTTGTGTTGATCGAAGATCAGAATCTGCTCAGTAGCACGTTGGTCAAGGCTCTGGAACAGACCCTTGATATCGAGATCGCCGGTATGTCGGACAAAGCCAGCGACGCAATGCAGCTTTGCGGGAGGTACAATCCGGATGTCGTCATCATGGACGTATTCACAAAGGATGGCAATGGCATTGAATGTACCGCGCAATTGAAGCGAGTTTTTCCGCACATTAAGGTACTGATTATGACCGGCGTGGAAGACGACCGTTTGGTGCAGGCGGCGGATGAAGCTGGGGCTGACCTGTTTGTATGGAAGAATCTTTCCCTGGATGAGTTGGTGGATTTCATCCGCAACGCCAAAAAGCCATACCGTGTCTTCCCGAGCGTCCGCTGCGATGCCCTGAACTCCGTAAAATTTTCTGATATGGATATCCGTATCCTTCGTCTACTTGCCCAAGGGAAAACCTCCAGGGAAATTGCCGCCGAACTCTTCTTGGCATATGGAACCGTGCGTCTTTACATATCTCGCATGTATACGGCAACCGGCTTCAAAAGCCGCGCCCAGTTAGTGGCCTATGCTCTGCGCTGCGGGCTAATCGAGTCAGTACAGATTTAGTATTAAGCATCACATGATATAAATGCCGTTCGTTGCAGTAACTCGCTGCCTTGAACGGTTTATTTATTGCCCCTTTATAAACGCATCATTAAACAATTGTTATATAAAACTGCTATCAAGTGCGCATTACAGCAATCAGTAAATTTCGCTAAATTATTCTTATCAATAGCGTAAGGAGGTTTGTTTATGAACGCACCGGGAAAGGGATTACTTATGGTTGTCAGTATCCTCCTCATCATCGCGGGCGCTTTCGCCGTGATAACATCCATCTTCGGAGCAGCCGGATCCGCCTTGTTAAACTACCTGGAAATACAGTCCGGCGGAACAATGACTGTCGCAATGATTATCTCCGCTATCATCGGCATACTTGAGATCGTATTCGGGAGTCTGGGGATCAAGCGATGCGCAATCCCCGCGCAAGGACAGTTTTTTCTGGTTGCGGGTATCGTACTTTGCGCCATTCAGCTTTTGAATATGGTATTGCACTCCATAAGCAGCGGTTTCCCGCAAATTGCCGGCCTGCTGGGATTTGTGCTGCCTGTGCTCTATATTGTGGGCGGAGTAAAGAACAAGAAAGCCGTGGCGTCATAACCACGTGAATAATATTAAGGAGTATGAAATGAAAAAGTGTCTTGTTTTTTCCATTATCGTATTGTCATTACTCATTGTGTTCTCCGGTTGTGCGGGTAATCCCGCCGGGCAAACCGAACCTCCGAAAACGGAAGCGGCGCCCTCCGATTCCGCCGCACAGTCAGCCGCGGCTGCGGGTTCAATAGAAGGAGAGCTTTATGAGTCCGACAAGTTCTCCGTCACTGTTGCAAAAGGCTGGGATTCTATGGACATAGACGGCGGCGTTCAGATCTACAAGATGAGCGGCGAAGCCGTGCAGGTTTATATCAGGGGCAGCAACATGTCGGAAACAGAACCGAAAACGCAGGCGGAGAGCCAGGCAAAACAATACAATGGCACAAGCCCCCAGGAAGTAGAAAGGTGGGGCAAAAGTTGGTGGACGACCACATACACCGCAATGGATATGGAGCAGCTTAAGTATTTACGCATCGAGGCTGGCCAACTGGTATCCGTGGCCGCGGCTGCCAAGGATATCGAGAGCAATTCAGATATCCTGGGGATGCTGGAATCCATAACGTTCAAATATGAATAAAGGGAGCGTGTTTTATATGATTTGTTTCACCAAATCTATCTGTCTTCCCGTTGCGATCTTGCTCGCGGTGACTCTGCTCGCAGGATGCGACAGTCCTGCCATGCTTGCAAAAAGCCCTGTGACGACGAACCCGCCGGTTGCCCCATCGCCAACTGCCACCGCCCAGCCGCAGGCTACCGCCAGTCCCACTCTCGGGGATACAATAACGCTTCCCGACGGTTGGACGATGGAACAGGCCGTTTCGGTTTCGGAAATTGAAGCATTGGTAAACGATACGGGGTATGTGATCTTTCCCGAAGCATCAAGCAACGCAGCAAACGGCAGCCCCGCAGGCGGGTTTGTGAAAAAGAACGTAAACGGCAATATGAAGCTGACTTTTTTGGCATTCGTCAACGGCAAGGAAGAAAAGTATACCTTCTTTAAGGATTACGTCATGGAAGGAACCTTGCAGGAAATCAACTCGGAACTGTGGGATAAGGCCTTTGTGGGAGATTTTGCGGATAAGAGCGCGGCTATCGTGGTGCTCAAAGGCGATGTGTGCATACGCATCAACTGGTTCCCGGAAGCATATCCACAGTTTGAAAAAGTGGACTTTGGAACCAAACTTGCCACATTGCTGATCAATAATTTATATGGCAGCGAAAGACTGACGGATTCCGTACAAAGAACCGACGCTGGCGAAACTGACTCGGAGGACACTTCTTTAGCGAACACCGATCCCGACATACCAGACGAACTTCCGCCGGAGCTTAAAGACATTGCATCTCTGAACGAGTATGCCACAACGCTTTGGATGAACTATGTGAAGCCCGACATATTTGAAGCAAATCAGTTCAGCGATGTGGAAAAAGCAAACGCGCGAAAAGCGCTCAAGCTGATCATCGCCGCGGAGGACAAAGCCATCGCCCTGTATGACAAAAACGAGCATCTGTATTATCTGCGAGGAGCCGCATATGCGCAGTGCTATTATGACACGAACGACGCAACCTACAAGGAGAAGGCGCTGGCAGACCTGAAAAAAGCCGCTGATATGGGCCTTGCCATGGCTCAGACTGAATACGACACAGTGAAAAGCAAATAGCAAGCGTGCGTTTCGCCGACGTAACCGCTCATGTGACAGAATACGCAGGTTTGACGGGGATATGGGGAAAGTAACGCCATATCCCCTTTGCCGCAGTACAGAACACATCCCCGGCAGACACCGAGGAACCCCGTATGAAAATGGGGCAATCATCAGGGAGAGAGGCGATCTTGCTACGAATAAAAGGAAAGCCATGCTTTTGGGCTATATCCTGCTTGGGACACTCTTCCTTGTGGGATGCCTTGGCCCGGCCGATTCCGTGACAAACCCCGTCAACATGTCCTTACCACCTACTTCGGAAGAAACGCCCATGTCGGATACGACCCGCCTAAGCCAAAGCGAGGACAGCCATCAGCGCGTTCGGGCATGGGTGGAGGACGGCAACGCCTGCCTCGCTCTGGACGGCATCTTTTGGTGCGAATATCTGGGCGTCGAAATCACACAGAATTTTTATCAGGTTAATGGATTAGACGATGCTTGTGTGGGGGTATATGTCGATACGCCGGGATGGCGCATCGCACCGATGGTGCTGTTTCTGATGGAGGATGGCACGGTGGAATATCTGGATGTTGAAAGCGCGCTGCTGCAACCCGCCGACCCTGCGGAAAAATTCACCAGCATGGGCGCTTTGCCGGGCCTCGTCGGTATCGTTGATTTTGTCCCGGGCTATTCCGGTAATGCCCAAGCCTATGACGGGGTATATGCCGCCGACAATAAAACCGTTTTTGCTATCGACCGCTCCGGCCGGAACTTTGATGTGTTCCTTGCATATGCAGCTAAGGAACGGGTTGACGAATAAAGTGGTATGTCTTCTTATAAGCCTGCATCCGAAAGAATGAAACGGGCTGACAAACGCAATTCAGAAAACGGAGGAAAGCAAATGACTGATCTCATGATTTCCATCGTTGTGGTCATCTGCGTTGGCGTGTTTATCATTGCTCTTTTCGTGGTGATTCGCGCACGAAGGCGAAAAAACGAACAAGCGCTGGCCGAATATTGCCAAAGCCGGGGTTATTCCTACAACAAACTGAAAGAACCCTTGCGCACTGAACTCCGTATTGAGGGTGATTCGTTTTCATTGACAAGCACAATGGTTTCATTGCGACATGAAGAACAGACCGGGTCGGCATCATGGGACAAAAACACAGAATGGACGACGCGTGGCGGGAACAGCGTCTGGCCTTCCTTCACGCTTGGCAGCGTTTCCGCCGCAGGGGAATGGGAACGATTACCGGATTGGGTTAAGCACGCCGCGATAGAAAAACTCATGCGCGAGAGCGGGATTATTTTTCAGTCCGTAAATGCGCAGCCCCTGTACATATCAGGGAAATCAACTTTTCTCCTATTTGAACAAATATCAGGAGAAAGCCGCAACGCTATACAAAGGCTTAGTCCTTTGCTGAATGAGTGGCCTGCCCAATTTAAGCTGGTCATCCATAGCAGCCCAACGGAAATTCGTATTTATGCAGCGGGTTGTTTTATCCAGGATGCTGAATTGCTGGAAAAGTTAATACGTCTTGGAGCAGCCGCAGGAGGAATGAGATGAAAGCTGTATTGATAAGGAATCAATACAGCCATAATGATAAGCTGGAGAATATGATCGTATCTCTTCCGGATATCGAAATTGTCATGCAGTCAGACAACGTCAGCGATGCTCCGGAGCTATGCGCAACATATGCTCCTGACCTGATAATCATGGAATATTCCACAAAAGAAGAAGGTATTCCGGGATATGTCGCGTGTGTAAAGCAGGATTACCCCACCCTCAAAGTGTTTGTTCTGATAGACGAAAATGATAATGGTTTGGCATATGAAGCCAAGGAAGCAGGCGCTGATGTTGTCGCCAGAAGAAATATTTCCCCAGACGAATGGCGACGGCTTATCCAATATGTCAAAAAACATTACCGCGTCTATCTGAATATTTACCCCGAACCGTGCAATCCTCACTGACCTCCAAATATGCACAGCGCTATTGAAAGAAGGTATTGCTATGAAAAACTCATATATTTGTCTTTTTGTATTTGTATGGCCTCGCTATTGAGCGCGTGTATTGTTACGCTGAATCCCCAGCAGACAGGGGAGCCTGTTTCTTCTACCCCGACCACGGCGGTGCCAGAAATGTCGCGATCATCTGCTCATCCTTCTCTTGCGCCCGATATGGCTCCCGAGTTTTCAGCAGATGCGGTGGAGCCACTGCTCTACAGAATTTGAGTTGCACTGTCCCGCGAATATATAACTGATTTCAACGCGGCGCGCGGACTGGACGCCGACCGTTACTTTGCGGATGCGTTGCTCTATGAATTTTTGAATGATGAATTGTACGATGAGAGCATAAAGCCCGGATACGATGAGGAAACTTATATGCGCGTTATGAAGGCAACGGATATGCTGTACTTGCTCCGTCAAGCATATACACAATGATTCTGGAAGCACCTTACAGTCTGCAGTTATATGCATAGAAAATTATGGAGCGCACAGCGGAATTGAATCACTTTCCGGTGACAAAATTTCTTTTCAATCGTTTTATTTATGCTTGGTAGTTTATAAATATTATAAGACTAATTATAAAAAGGGCTAGAATATAAGAGACGAGATAATCAAAAAGCAGGCGATAGCATTATTTTCATTTGCATATGTAAATACACAAGACTGAATGGCAAATATAGCACGAAAGCAGTGAGGATAAGATGATTGAAATTGATGGTTATAGAATTAAACAAGAGATATACAAAAGCGGTAACTCAATAGTTTATAGGGGTATCAGAGAATCGGACAATCGTCCCGTAGTTATTAAGACATCGGATAAAGAATATCCTAATCCGAAAGAATTATCGGGCTTTATGCACGAATATGAACTAATGAAGAGGGTAACCGGAGACGGCATTATTAAGGTGTATGAATTAAGGAAATATAATGAAAGCTTAGCTATCGTTATGGAGGATATCGGGGGAGATTCAGTTTCAAACTTATTACCATCGTTAAAACTCGGCATAATGGAAAAGCTAAAGCTGGCGATAAAAATGACTGAATCTCTGCTTCAGTTACATAAACATAACGTCATTCACAAGGATGTTAATCCTTCCAACTTTATTTGGAATACTAAAACCAACGAACTAAAGATTATTGATTTGGATATAGCGACTGAAGCCAAGGAGACGTTCAATAAAATTGGATCAAGTGATTTGGAAGGAACGTTGGATTATATCTCTCCTGAACAAACAGGCAGAATAAACAGACCAATAGATAATCGTTCTGACCTGTATTCTCTTGGTATCACATTGTATGAATTATTCTCCGGGCAAAAACCTTTCAAAGGCGATGAATCGGAAATCGTCTACTGTCATATCGCTAAAACCCCAATTTCACCAAGTAAGGTCAATGCTGAGGTGCCCGCAGTAATCTCGGATATTATAATGAAACTGATTTCTAAAGCGGCAGAAGACAGATATCAGTCGGCTTTTGGTCTAAAACAAGACCTGAACAAATGTCTGCAGATGATGCAGACAAATAAGAATTTCAGTGGATTTAAACTTGGAGAATACGATGTCCTCGAAAGATTCGTTGTTTCACGTAAACTTTACGGGCGTGAAAAAGAAATAGGGGAATTGATAAAAAGCTTTCAAAAAGCTGTGGGTGGCTCGTGTGAATTTGTGTTGGTAAGCGGCTATTCCGGAGTCGGAAAATCATCTCTGGTCAACGAAATACGCAACTCCGTAATGGATAGAAAAGGGAGGTTTGTTTCCGGGAAGTTTAGTGAATCTGAACGGAACACGCCTTATTATGGATTGATCCTGGCTTTTAGTATGCTCATTAAACAGCTGCTTGCAGAACCGCAACACAATTTGGATAGTTGGAAGCAACGCTTTATGGACGCTCTCGGAAGCAACGGGCAAGTCATGATTGACATAATTCCGGAATTAGATAAAGTAATAGGGCCGCAGCCTCCGGCTGTGCAGCTCGACCCACTTGCAGCTCAAAACCGTTTTCGGATGGTTTTTCGTGATTTTGTTAAGGTCTTAGCTGAAGAGTCGCCGCTGGTCATTTTTCTTGATGATTTACAGTGGACCGACAATTCCACTGTGGACATGCTCAAATATCTATTAGAAGGTAAACTACCGCATGTGCTTTTAATTGGGGCTTACAGAGACAGCGAACTACAGACGGCACATCCGTTGAATGGACTTATAAATGAACTTAAAACTAAGGGCGTGCTTTCATTTAATGAGATAACTCTGGAGCCCTTGGATTTATCCGCAATTACCCGTCTGATGGAAGACACTCTGCATTCCAACCAAAATAAGATCGACACTTTGGCAGAACTCATACTTCACAAGACAAAAGGTAACCCATTCTTTATTAATCGTCTGCTAAATGCGCTGTATCTGCAGGGGGCGTTTACACTCGTTCCCGACAAAGGCTTATGGGAATATGATCTTTCAAAAATACAATCCGCGGACATCAGTGACAACGTTGTGGAACTGCTGATAAAAAGTCTTGATACTTTACCAGGAGAGACACTGGAAATTTTAAAACTGGCGGCCTGCATTGGAAATCAATTTGATCTGATCTTGGTTTCAGAACTTAGCAACAAATCCGTTGCTGAGCTTGGTGAATGTATGGTGGCGGCGGTCGAGAATGAAATTGTCATTCCGATAGACAGTAATTTCAGAGTTATAGATAACATGGTGGATATTGTACCATCATCGAGATTCGAAATCAGTTTTTGTTTCTCCCATGATCGGATACGACATGCTGTCTATTCCTTGCTTTCAAAAAAGGAAGAGTCGAAGATTCACATGATGATAGGCAGAAAGTATTTGGATATTGTCGGGAAGCGCGAAGACCTCCTGTTTGATACTGTCAACCATTTGAATATCGGAAGAGCATTGATCAAGGATGTTAATGAACGAATCGAGCTATTTGATCTTAATTTTTCTGCTGGTAAAAAGGCAAAGAAATCAACGGCCTTTAAAGTTGCTTCCGGTTATTTTAAAACTGCGGAATCCATGTTGTCGGGAGATGAGTGGTCTGGGGTTCCTCAAAAAAAGCTTTTTAATTTATATATGGAATACGCTCCTGCTGCTTTGTTATCCGGTGATCCGGAAGAAGCCAATATGCTTTGTAATCGGATGATGGATATTGCACAAAACAATGTTGAAAAGGGCTTAGCCTCCAATATACGGGCACAAATACTGGAATTTCAGGGCAGATTCCCCGAAGCTATTGAGGAGATACGCAGAAGACTGCTTTCATTTGACATTTTTTTGCCCGAGAACAACGCGGAGATCGGACAGAAGGTCCAAGAAGGCGTCATGAAGATGAAGGCCTTTTTAACACAAAAGCCAGTAGAGGAGCTGGCTAACCTTCCTGAAATGAAAGATCCGGAGAAGGTTATGGCAATGCAACTGCTTTTTCAACTAGTCCCCTCGGCGCTTCATTATAATCCACAGCTATTCTTTTTAACGGCGTTGATTATGTTTGAGCTAACCTATAAATACGGCACCTCGCCAATGGCATGCAAATGTTTTACGGATTGCGGGATGATCCTGAATTCGATGCTTAGTGATTATCAGACGAGCTATAAGCTGGGGGAAGCTGCATTTGCTTTGATTAGAAAATATAAAGCGGAAGCGTTGAAGCCAGCCGTTTATTTTGGCTTTACTTTTTGCTCACAATGGTGCGCCAATTATAAAGAAAGTCTTGAATATTACGATATGGCATATCAGAAAGGTTTGGAAACAGGCGATATCCAGCATTCCGCATATGCTATATCCCATAAGCTGCACTTAATGATGTGGACAGGAAAAATCCTGCCGGTATGTAAGGCGGATACTGAAAGTGCCATCGCCTTTCTCAGTGAATCAAAAAATGCTATGCCGTTACTATTGGCCCAAATGGTCCATTATATTATACAGGAATTTCAGGCAGCCCCTACGCAGGATGGCAACACCGATATCATACAAACCGGTCAAAACATACTTAAGCGCATTGAAGAGATCAATGATTTGCCTTTTCTGGTCAGATTCTATCAGTACAATGCTTTTTTGAACATTATCCTGGGGGATATGGGGAACGCAGAGAAATGGAATGCAATGGCCGAGAAAATTATCTTTGCAAGTATGACAGATTTCCCTATCGCAGATCATTATTTATTCAGAGCTTTGATACTTATTAGTAAGTGGAATGAAGCCTTACCTGAAGAACAAGTACAAATAAAAGAGGCCCTTAGTGACATCTTAAAAAGAATGAAGAACTGGTCCGATAACTGCCCCGATAATTTCGCTCATAAATATTATTTGCTTTGTACGAAAATGGCTGTAATGGATAATCAACCGCTTGATAACATAGTGGATTTGTTTAAAAAGACACTTGATTCTATCGGAAGCGGTGATTTCATACAATTCAAAGCGCTGTGTAATGAATATTATGGGCAGTTCTGGCTGGACAGAGGGGATGAAACTATAGGAAAAACGTTTATCCGCGAAGCATATAACCTGTATCAGCAATGGGGTGCATACAGAAAGGTTGCCGAGTTAGAAAAGAAATATTCGGGTTACTTTGACACATATGAAAACCGCGGAGATGCCACAAGGTCAAATTCAACAGGAAAAATCTCTATTGACGTGGCCTCGATTTTAAAATCTTCTCAAGCTATATCAAAAGAAATTAAAGTCGAAAAATTGCTTATGACATTTATTCTTACAATCACAGAAAACGCCGGGGCACAAAAAGGTCTGCTTTTGTTGAATAACGAAGTGAATAACCAGTTATATATCGTGGCCAAGAATGACGTCAATGCTGAACACCCTCAAATCATGAAACCGCTAATATTCAGTGAAAGCGAGGATTTATGCCCGGAAATTGTACAATATGTTTCTCGAACAAGAGAGATAACAGTGATCCGTGATGCCACTTCTGAGGGCAATTGGAAAGATAATCGCTATATTATTGACAACCATATTAAATCGGTATTATGTATGCCAGTAATCTATCAGACTCGATTTATGGGAGTAATCTACCTTGAGAATAATCTTTCCGATAACGTATTTACTTCGGAGAGACTGGAGATTATCAACATTTTGTCCTCGCAAGCCGCTATTTCGATTGAGAATGCGAGGCTATATCAAAATATGGAGGAAAAAGTAAGGGAAAGAACAGCTCAGTTAAATTTGGTGAACGAAAAACTCAAAGAGATGTCTTTCCGCGATCCTTTGACAAACCTATATAACCGCCGGTATACATTTGAACATATATCCGATATGATAAGCAACTTCATATATAGGAAAAGATGGCACATGAACAATCAAGAGAAGAGAGAATTATTTGCGGATGAAAATGTGATTGGAGTATTATTACTCGACATTGATCATTTTAAAGAAGTGAACGATACTTATGGCCATTCCGCCGGAGATATCGCTTTGATATCTGTATCCAATGCGCTCAAACAGATGATCAGATCCGATGATTTCTTGGTCCGCTGGGGGGGAGAGGAGTTTTTGATAATATTATATAATACAAAACCAGATTATCTTGAACGATTCTCACGTAAGATAATAGATACGATAATGAGAACACCGATAGAAGTGGCCGAAAATGAAACTATTTATAAGACCTGCTCGTTGGGGTACGCAGAGATGCCTTTAGATAATACCAACCCGGATCTGGTAAACCTTGAGCAAACAATAAATTTAAGTGATTATGCTTTATATCGTGCAAAAGAGAACGGCAGGAACTGCGCTGCTCACATTTCTTTAAAGAAACGGGTTGAATCTGAGGATGATTTTATCCGGAGCATTGTGAAGTTATCAAAACAGAATAAAGTGGAGAACAAGTACATAAAAGTTGAATTTATTAACCCAAAATAAAATTGGCAGGGACAGATGAGTACTGAAGGCAGCCGCTGGTATTGAGAAAAGAACCTGCTTTTTGGGGACCTAATCGTGTTTGATTACTGCGCGCGCCGGGTATCAGGCGATATCGTGCAAGTTTTGAATTCATGTTTAATTCCGTCGTTATTCCCCGGAAAAGTACGCCGCCGCGCCGTCGCAGATTGCCCCGGCAATGCGCCGCTGGTAATCCGATTGCTTCAGCTTTTCTTCCTCATCCGCGTTGCTTAAGTAGCCGCATTCGATAAGCACACAAGGCATATTGCCGCTGCGCAGCACATACAGGTCCTGCGAGCGCGATGCTCCGTTCGTGCCCAGCGCATCATTTAAAGCCTGCTGCATTGCCTCAGCCAGCGTTTTACCCTTTTCGGAGCCGGGCATAAACAGCGCAACCGGGCCGCACACGTCCGTATCCTTCTCATAAAAGTTCATGTGGATGCTGATCACGATGTCCGCTCCGCTCTGCTCAATGATACTCCTGCGCTCCGCGAGGCTTTCATCCTGCGTGTTGCCCAGCCCCGTATCCTTTTCGCGTGTCATAACGACATTTGCGCCACAGCTTTCAAGTTCGGCCCTGAGGTATTCCGCAACCGCAAGATTGATCGCGGATTCGTATGTGCCGTTCGCGCTTATCGCGCCCGGGTCAAACCCGCCGTGCCCCGCGTCCACTACAGTCCGCTTTCCGTCCAGCATTTCGCTGTTCGTTTTGCTTTTCGCGGTCTGCGCATCTGTCTGCGGCATCGTACCGGCTGCCTTCGGCAACGACGGGTTATCGGCTGCAGCAGCAGTGATTAACCCCGCCTTCTCAAGCGAAAACGCCGCGACGGCAATGAACCCCGCAATCAGCACCAATGTCAGCAGCGCACTGGCAAACTTCTTTCCGTTAAGCCGATAACGGCGGCGCTGCGGCGCTTCGTTATTATTCATAACGCCCTCACAAATTGTATTCCACCACATTATTACATATCATATTATTATTATCAACAGTCGCTATGTGTTTTTCGGTACGCTTTTCCGGGACTTTTCTTTATACAAACGGGTTCTTGCAGCAGGCATTCATCAAAATGCAATCATTTAAAAGTCTTACGCGGATTGAACCGATGCCGTGGCCATATCTTCCATGGGATCATCCCCTTTGTATACGACGATCTCCTTTTCCGGCGCAGGCTGCCCTGTTTACGTGCCAGCGTTATTATACTATGAAACGAATATGAGAACAATCGGTGCAGTATTAACGATGCAGTTTTGACGAATATTGACGAAATATGTTTAATAATTGTATGATGGGAATGACTTAAATGTATTCATAAAGGCAGGTTACATTATGCAAAAAGCGGGAAAAGAAAGCAAGGCGTGGGGCAGAAAAGGCAATTTATCATCTCACTGTGCAGGTCAGCGGTTTAAAAGCGCAATCGGACTTGTACTTTTTCAGCTGATAGGTTTCTTTTTGATATTTGGGTTTATAGGCTGCATACTCTACTTTGTTTTTATCAACAAGCAGGGCAACCCGTTTCAAAGCTATGTGATCGCCTTCGGGCTCATCATGGCAGCCCTGCTCATTTTACCCAAGAAGGTCATCACCATCATCGTTACGGAAAAGGAAATCGTATTTTCGCGATTCGGTAAACCGTATCTCGTTTTCCCTGCGGGCGAGTTCGTTTTCGGCTCTTTCATACTCAGGCGTACTATTAACGGCCTGCCGTTTTTCACAAGCCGGTATTTACGGGTCATATGCGGGCAGCGGTTTGCCGACTATCCGTGTTATAACTTCTCCAAGAAAACGCACGCCGCGTTGATTGCCGCGGTATCCGGACTGGCGGTGAGGCAGCAGGCAAACAATACGCCTTACAGTGCCGAATTAAAAGCACAAATCGCTGCCGGCGGCAATGCGCAGGCGGATTACGGTCAGAGCAGCGCCATAACTTTTTCATCACCTTACGGGGCGATCGTACCCGCGCTGCAAAAAAGAGCGCGACAGATCATCGTATCGATGCTGGCGATATCCTTTGCGCTGCTCGTATTGTACTACTTTACCGTATTCCGCCCCGCAAACATTGATAACACCGGCATGCTGATTCTTACGGCTGTATTGCTGCTTGTCTGCTTCGTACTGATTCCGGGAATATGGCAGAGGCGCAACGTATCGGCCTTTGAGAGAAAAACGCCCTCGGTGATTACGATCGAAAACGGCACGCTGCGCATCGACGCGGATAACTTTGAACTTTCCCGTATCGAAGACCTGAAGATGACGCCCCCCGGCTACAAGGCATCCAGCAACGGCTTCTCGATCAAGCGCAGAATGGTCATCCGCTACTGTGGCGCGCGGTATGAATACTGGTTCGGGCATACGTTGAGCGCACCATACATGTACAGCGATTACGCGGCACTGTGCGCACAGCTGGAAACTGCCTTGTCACCAAGCCGCAAGTTCATATATGATATCTGAGCAAAAATAAGGGAGCATCTGTACAGGCGCGCAGTCCCGGCATGATGCTCCCGCTTTCTTAAACCGCCCGTGGCGCAGGCGCTTTTACGACGATCAATTCCAGCACTTCATCGTGCAGATTGTCCGCTTTCATTCTCGTATTTTGCGGTATCTTCAGTACGGTGCCCCTGTCGAATTCGCGTGCAGCGCCGCCAAGCTCAATCGAAAGCGTTCCGCGCAATACCGTCATATACACCGTCGCGTTGGTATCATGCGCGGGGAAACCTTCGCCCGAACCGAAAACCATATGGATATAATGAATGTTCTCATCCTGAATCACCCTCTCGACGATTTTTTCGTCCGTTACCGTGAATTGAAATTTTTCTTCCATCGCTTTACTCCTCCAATATATTGCCGTCTGTCGATATGGTCACCACGCGCCATGGCAGCACCTTCCCGCTGGCAAGCATCGCGTTTTTAACTGCGCTCACGATACCACCACAGCAGGGCACCTCCATGCGCAGCACGGTGATGCTTTTGATATCGTTGGCCGAAAGTATCGCCGTCAGCTTCTCCGAATAATCCGCGTCGTCCAGCTTCGGGCAGCCGATCAGCGTCACGCGCCCTCGCATGAAATCGCCGTGGATGTTCGCATAAGCGTACGCCGTGCAGTCCGCCGCGATCAGCAGGCCGGCGTTATGAAAATACGGCGCCTGAACCGGGGCGAGCTTAATCTGGCACGGCCATTGCGCAAGCTGCGATACCGGCGCGCTTTCCTCCCGCGCAGCCGAAGATCGCTTTCTTTCAATCGACCGCGCCGTCGTACCGGGGCATGTAAATGTGTTTTTTGGTTTACACTCCGCCTGCGTCGCCATTGCAAGCTGATGCTGCCTCGCGTACGCTTCGTCAAAAGCTTCCGCTTCCCGTTCCTCAATTGCGATGGCGTCTGCGGGGCAATGCGGCAAACACGCGCCCAGCCCGTCGCAGTAACTTTCCGAAACGAGCCTGGCTTTCCCATTTACCATTTCGATCGCGCCTTCGTGGCAGGCATCCGCGCAAAGCCCGCACCCGGTGCACTTTTCTTCGTCGATGCGGATGATCTTTCTTTTCATATGCTTCATCTCCTGTTCCGATTGACTTTACAATACAGATCATAATATGATGAGCGTATTAAATCGGTAGCCACGGCTACAAAAACGAGGTGAAAAATATGGGCAGCGACGTCATTGAATATCTTTTGAATGTGCAGCTGTTTTCCGGCCTCAGTGAAGACGAGTTAAAATCCATCATGGCATGTTTTGCCCCGGTGATAAAAAGATATGAAAAAGGGGAAATCGCGGCGATTGCGGGAGATCCGCTTTTAAGTATCGGCATCGTGCTGGACGGCGAGCTCGAAATTACGCGCGAAAACGCAGCGGGCAACAAATCCATCATCGCGTTTGTTTATAGGGGCAGCACCTTCGGCGAGGTTGCGGCGTTCTCGGGCCGGAAGGAATGGCCTTCTACCGTGACGGCGCGCAAAGACAGCCTGCTGCTTTTTCTGCCGCCGGACAGATTCTCCGGGCATTGCCAGAATGGCTGCGCATTCCACAAGACGCTGATACAGAACATGCTTAAAATCATATCCGAAAAGGCAGCTGCGCTGAACCGCAAGGTGATGTACCTTGAAATCAAGAGCATGCGCGCCAAGCTGTGCACATATTTGCT
>CAZLRM010000016.1:0-19111 GCA_964561895.1 uncultured Christensenellaceae bacterium
ATAGAACTCAAGGCCGGTCAGCCAGGTTTCCCCGTCCGCGACGAGTATGTAGCCCACCTGAGTATCGGGAAGCGTATCGGGTACAAAGCTTTGTGCTTCGGCCTGCTGTCCATTCGCGAAGGTGGCTTTCACACCTGTCGCGAATACATAAGGCTTCTCGGTATAAACGCCCACCATGCGGCCGTACGCGATGGTTTTCCCCATAAATACCGTATAGTTGGATGAAAAGTATTCGGCGCCGTAATTGACCGCAACTGCTTTTTCGCCCACCATGTAGTAGAGCTTCGGATAGTCCTGGCTGATCGCCGTGCCCGCCAGCAGCAGCGCGCCGTCCTGAAACGGTACGGCGGCAAACACCTTAAACGGATATTCAGATGAAGGCCCTTCGAGGTAAGACTCGATCCGCTTGGCTTCCTTCACCAGATACGGCAGATAAGCTCGGCTGGTTTCGTTGTCGGCAATGTCGATCGGCGCTCCTCCTGCGATAGTTTCGATTTCGGCAGAGGGCGAAGGCGATGCGGCGGTTACCGGCTGGCCGACGCGAATCTGCGGACTGGAAACAGCGGGCGCTTCTGACGATGCAGCAACGCCGAGCCCTGCACCGCAGCCTGCCAGCAATACCGCCAGCAACGCCGACGCCGCGATTGTCCCTGCCGAACGTTTATTAAAGCTCCTCTGCACTAGCAGTGCTAATCCGTTGATTGATTTTCGCAGGTCAGTATACCCGCAGGCAATGTAAATATGTTCTGCGCCGGTGAAATCGGTCAGCATACCCGGTATAATGCTCGCAGCGCAGCTTCGATAGTTACAACATCGGCGCCATTGTTGATTTCAACTCGGATAATTCTAACTAATAATAAGTTCATAAAAGTCGAATGAATTTAAGGTCGCATCATCACTGCTCTTATCCAACTGACGTTTTGAAACAGCATCAGGGTAGTGCAGTTTTAGCAACAGTTTCCCGTCCATGATGCAAGCTGCCGGGATAATAAAACTGATCGTCGTGGTATCTTTTATAGTATCTTCAAAAAGGATTTGCCCGTTGCATTCTGCAATAACCCGTTGTAGATCACCCAAATGGCTCGATAATTTTAATGATACAGCAAGATCATTTGATGTCGATATCTTCATACTCAATTGCGATTGAGCTCCATACGCCTGACCTTTAGCGAAACCTATGTCAAAATATTTGCAATCATTCCCGTTTAAATCTATTTCTGTTCCTAATCGGTAATCATTATATGAATAAATTGATACATATTTACCTTTAACATCATACATATATCCGGTAGGCTCATAGTATTTTGAATCATTTGAAAAATCGGGTACTGAGTATTCAATCAGATTGCCTATATCGCCTTCAATCATTTTCAGACCGCTTTTATAAAATAACCGATCAGTGAGGCCATTAAATGCAGAATTGCCGAACATAGCACCATTAATCCCTGCCGATTCCAATACTGTGGGTACAATAACCGTATGATCAACAGGCGTATTGGAAATAACAAGATTCCCTTTACTGTCTTTTGGTTTGATCAGCAATGCTGGTGCAGTTATCGCATTAGCACCGACCCAGCCATGATCTCCGGTTATAATGATTGTAGTGTTGTCATAGATTCCTGCCGCTTTAAGTTGAGAGCATAATTCCCTGATTAACAGCATCATGCCCTTTGTTGTTTCATAATATGTCACTTCTGTTTTGACAAAATTACACTGCGCGTCAGTATTGTATGGAAAATGATTGCCGAAAATATAATAACTTTTATATGAATTCCCATCTTGCTTAAAAGATAATCCATCACTAGACAATTTATTATAAAAATTATCGTTTATTGCAAGATATGGATTCGGCTCATTGCCAGTATTTATCAAACGATTGAACTCAAGACCAGGGTAGAACCAAAATACGGGTTTTAATACATCTGGGAGGAATCTGAACCAAGACAATCGATACAGGTACTCGGTAAATCTGGGGATATCACTTATAGTCAGACGCGAGTGTTTAACATTATTATCCAGTATTTGAATGAAATCTTCAGACATTAATGATTCAGCTCCGTAAGCCTCAATAGAGTAGCCATTTTCTTTAAGCATCTGAAAATACTGTTTTGAATTATCATTTTCATAGATATTTCCTGAATTAAGATTTACATTGGCATTTAAAATAACAGGGTAATTATAAAATGTGGAGCTGAATTTACCTGAAGAATTAGCATAAAAAGTAAAGCCATCAAGGTCATCATTTAATTCCTTATCCTCTTTTATCGCACGTTCTAAAAATGTGGTATCTAGCATATCAATTGTGAAAACAATTATGTTATCATTTTTTGAAAATGTAAACAGTCCCTTGTCCGAAAGAGGCCAATTCATTGCAGGTAAAGACGTAATGAGCAACATTCCGAAAAGAAGCATCTGCACTCCAATCAACAGGAAAGAGATAAACTTGGTAAGCTTCACCATAATCTTTTTTTTAATAAAGATACAAGCAACAGCAGGTAGCAACGAGATTAAAGCAAATATTATTACGTTTAACGTCATTTGATTACTGAATAAATGCCATTCTTTCTCGTCACCATTCAACTGTCCTACGCTGCCTGTCAGAAAATTACCTTGTAAAAAAACAGCAATGCCTAAACCGAGTAGTAAACAACAGTAGATAAGTTGTGCTTTACCGCGAAACAATCGGCCGATACCGAAAAAAATACAAAATCCTGCAAATGTGCATAGAATTATTATCCACCAGAAATGCCCAATATCGAACCAAAGACTTGATCGGTTCATTGTATATACGAAAAGCGGCGCAAACATGAATAAAGTCGAAGCAAAAAATATGCTAGCTATAATCAATGCTGCAATATTTTGCTTAGCAACATCATTGGTTCCTTTGATTACCATATAACGGATCCCTCTTATTATTATTTTGAATTGACGTATGCAAGTATTCTCTCGTAATCTTCAATATAATCAATTTCACCCCAGAAATTTCCTTCTACATCTTTTATATAGACGGGTTTCTCACAGCAAAATTCATAAAGCGCGTTCTCCCACCAAAGATTATATCGTCCTTGTTCCACCAGATCTGCTAGGTTTGAGGCAAAGTCGCATACAGCATCTCTTCTTATGTAGGCCATCCCAACATATTCGGCGGTACGTTCTGATAGAATCAGTTCTTTGCCGTAGGCGATGAGTCTGTCACCATCAGTTTTTACAAAATAATCGCCTACCTCTGTTCGGGTTTTATCTACTAGCATTATCCGTTGTCCCTGGACGTTGGTAATTAAATCAAGTATGGACTGTTCAAAAAAAACATCTGCATTCCCTATTAAAAGATCATCTTCTCCGGTCAGATGCTCCCTAGCAAACCAAAGCGATGCAATACTATTGGTGACTTTATAAAACGGATTATAGTAATATTTCACATTCAGTCCGGACAATGCATCAAATATCGTGTCTTTCTCATACCCTACCACCACCGTTGCCGGTATACCGTTATTGATTAGCAATTCGACAGTATGACGAATAATTGGCTTACCGTTCACTTCCAAACAACTTTTCGGACGATGTAAATCCCGAGCTATCCGTGTACCTACACCTGCCGCAAGTAAAATCGCTTTCATTTTATCTTTCCTTATCTATTTTATAAAACATTTCACAAAAACGCCGCATGGGTTCAATTCCGCCTGTGGTTATCCGTATATAATCTTTTAGCAACTGATGAGAATAGGTCTTTACGAGTATTTTTTCTGCTTCCAACTCAGCAGAGACTTCTCTCGCCGGGCGGTGAGGTTTGATGAAAATGTAGTTGCCGTTTTTTGCGTAATGCTCGTAGCCGTTTTCTGCAAGGGATGATATTACAAACTCTCTGCCCATCTTCTCATTCTTAATAAACGCGGGTATCAGTTCTTTATCATCTAATATCGCTTCTGCGAAAATCAAGGCTACGATATTGCAGCAGTATGTGCCCCTAACTTTGTTTAACAGAGATATCAACCGCGCGTTACCTACAGCGTAACCTATACGACAACCAGCGATAGAACAAAGTTTTGAGAATGTTCGAGTCAGTAAAACGTTATCATATTTTTTAGCGAGTTCTATGAATGTAATCGGATAAAAATAATGATACGCCTCGTCAATGACTACTATTGCGCCACATTCTGCTGCCCTTTTTATCACTCGCTCTGTTTCTTTCATGGTATAGACATTGCCTATTGGGTTATTTGGATTAAGCAGGGATACTATGCAGGTTTCTAAGTCAATGGCGTCGATAACATCATCGATATTAATGGTTAGATCGCTGCGATAATTAATTACTCTGTGTTCAAGGCCATAAAGATTCGCATAGACCACATACATTTCAAAAGTCGGGTATACCGAAACTAAATTTCCGGAATTTCCGAAAACCTCGAAAATACATTTTATTGCTTCGTCAGAACCATTTGACAGGGTTATCATTTCTGGTACTATGTCGAGATAATCCGCTATTTTATTAATAAGAGTACCTGCCTCCGGGTACATTGCCAACAACTCCGGTGTAAGTGTTGATATGACTTTATTAAAAAAATCTTTTGGTAATCCTTCTGGATTCTCGTTCATATCCAAACGTAAATATCCACCCCTGCCCTGACGGGGTGAAACGCGGTAGAGTTCTTCTATTCCAGCTTTAAGTTTGTACATACTCACTCCTTCTTGCTAAGTTTGATCACATTACCGATGTGTTTACCGCCACCGGCAATATCGATTTTCCTTGTCGCTTCACTCACTGCAAAATCTAACACCGTAACTTTTTTGTTAATCATATCTTCCATAAGTTTTGCTCTTACCTTTTTAGCTAGCCCTTGCCTGCGGAATCGGCTGCTGACTACCAACGCGCCATATACCGCAATACCATTAGCGATTGCATTAATAGAAATATGCGCTGCCAGTCGGCCTTCTTTACGAATGATATAGCTAATCCCTACTCCCTGCCGCATACGCTCGGAAAAAGTCTCAATTATTTGGTTCGCATTTTCATATCCAGATCTATAAAGATCATCTTCCAACATGAGTTCCGCTATCTCTGGCAAATCAGCCTCGGTAGCGATTGCGACTTCACCGGTCTCTACATCCGATGCGGTATTCGAGCAAGCCATAACAGGCAAAATATGCATAGCATAACTGCCAAAAATACTTTCCATAATACGAAACGCATTCTCATTTATCCAGATTACCAAGGGATTGAGGTCATGTATTAAGAGTTTTAACTCTACAATATCGAAGTTACTTTCACGGCTAAAGATATGTAAAGCATTATAGTATCTAAGTATCACTGCCTGTATACTACTGTTATTCCTGCAAATGAATACATCTATGTCGGGTGATACATCTGAAAGACCAATATAATTAAGATACAAATAAGGGCATGTACCCCAATCATCGCCGATATATTTTAAAAACTCTTCTTTATTTTTCTCATTGCATTTATCAATCATTTTTTTTCTCGGCATTCATCTTTTCAATAATATAATTACCGCCGACAGCAGCACTTTGACCAAGGTTATAAACGTATTTATTCACAATGGAGGTAATCTTTTCCATGTAAACATCTGTTTTTGACAGCATATCGGTAATAATATCGCTAAGTTTGTTGATATTGTTAATTTCAACGCATATGCCCACATCCCCTCTAAGCTTGATATCCAAATTATCGCAAGTATACTTTGTATATTCAGGATTCATTATCTTCATAGGCGTGTTAATGAATATACAGGGTTTTTTCGTAGAGTAAGAAAAATCATACGCGATGGTAGACCAATCGGTTATCAGAATATCCGACTCAAAAACCGTACTGTTGGAAGAGAAATCAGATTCCAGCCTGATATTTTTGCAATCATTATATTTTGCACAAAATTCTGATAGTTTCCCTCCATATCGTTTAACATATTCCGGGTGTGGCCGGACAATGATATCAATAGGCATATCTTTTACAGTATTAATTATTAAATCAATGCAACTGTCCATAATATTATCCTCCTGCCAAGAAGGAGCTATGAGCAATCGCGAACGTTCATGAGGAGAATGATCTTTTGCAGCATACGCTGCAATCAATTCATCGATGTATGGGTAGCCGACTTTAATTAAATTTCGCGGCTTAAAATTATAAAGTGACTCTTCTTCAACTAACTCTTCCAATTGGTGGGGGCCTACACAGAATATGGTGTCATAGTGTGCTAAACAATTTTTTCGTGCCACCATCAACGAATTAGTCATTCCGTGATACATGTATACATATTCCACATCTTTTTTTAGTCGGGAACGTTTTAAATAGAACTGCTCAATGTCCGACATGGTCATCGCTACCAAGTCCGCCTCTAGTTTCATGAACAGTATAATAAGCCTGTTATCGTCGATATAATAAGGTATAAGCCGTGGCTCGTTCATCTGAAACACAGCATCGTTTGGATCACTGGTTATATAGTGTATATCAAGATCTGAATTGGCTAATATATATTCAATATACCCTTTGAAATACTTATAAAAGCCGCTTTTTTCGGAGTAGAACACAAGGCGCTTATAGATGTGTTCATCTAAAAATCGTGCATAATCGGCCTTTGCCCGTAGTTTTTGTTCTGCGTTTGGCTTCGCTTTTTTACGTTCCATCTTCAACTCTGTAAGTATTTTTTTGGTGCGCTCCAACGCAGTATAATCGATATACTTTTTCGGATTGTAAACAGCATTTAATATGATTGCCAAAACTGCTGCAAGTAGATTACCAAACACCCAATAGATACCCACCGCCGCCGGTACGCTAAAGGCAAGATAGAGTGACAACAGACATAAAATAATCGCTTGCCCCCATCGCCCAAACCAGCCAGATTCTCGTTGTAATACATTCAGCGAATTTTGAATAAAAGACAGCAGTAATGTGGTCAGTAATGCAGCAATTGGTATCCACACCAGCGGATCGGTTGGTGAAGCTGTCGGAGTTGCGGAAAGATCCATATCCCCGAAAGCCAGATCTAGGTTGCGAATTGAGGAAAGTGCAGACTGTACATCATGCCCTGGCACTGTGATACTGTCAAAAGACAAAGCATATTGAGGATCCTTGATCATCGCTACTGCCTGAAGCTGCGTACCTGCAGGCGCTAATTGTTCAGCCCGCACTTCTATGGCATTTATAACCGGTTCCGGTATATGAAGCAGATGTTGCATGGGAAAATAAATAACCGCAATGAGTCCTAGAATAATAGGTATCTGTATTAATAAAGGTAATAAACTTATCCAAGGGTTATACTTCTCTTTTTTATAGAGCATCTTTTGCTCAGACAGTATTTTTTCGATATCCCCAAAATGCTTTATCTCAATCTCATTTATCTGTGGTTTGATCCGTACCATTTTAATAGAATTCTTTTGTGTCCATACGTTAAGAGGGAACATCAATATCTTTATCACTATTGTGAAAAAAAGTACAGAAAAAGCATAGTTATGGAATAAAGCATAACCTAACCACATTATATACCCAAAAGGTACGCCAATAATTTCTGTCATGTCCGTTAACAGCTATCTTTCGTCGCGCTTTGCGGCCTTTTTTTCTAGATCCTTTTCAATTTTTTTATACTTGTTTTTTGTAATAGCATTTTTGATTTTCTTCCAGAATATACCTAATGCTGCGCCTGCTGCAATAAGGAATCCTGCTATGACCTGAATTATTGGTGCTGTAGCGGATGGGTCGATATATGCAAGTGCAGTACGTGTAAGGAAAAGCATATAACACATTGTAAAAAAAGCAGTAATCATTATTTTTTTCATTTAAAGTCCCTCCCAATATTTGAGCATTATTTAATAACATTGTTCAATCGCGGATCATCGTCAGGTATCCCATATTTTTGGTCGCGGAATTGTAAAGCCCTTGGGTCTTCAACAAACGGCATATCAAGCCCCAGTTTTGTTAGCACTGTTCGATAGGTGTTTATTGGAGATAACCCCTCAATATCGAGTTTTTGCCCGCGATAATAAACAAAGTTAGTCACATAGTACTGATCTTTTTTGTCTTTTGGTACTGGAGTATCAAAAACCAGCATACGATATCGCAATCCGTGATCAGACTGAACTATGATAACACAATCGGGATCCGTTTCCAATAGTGTGTCAATAACATGCATCATATGGGTCGTGATAAATTTAAGTTGCCCCAAATAATAATTAGGGTTCTTCCAGTGATACTTCACATTGCTTGGTAACGCATTGCCATATTTGTCGAACATAAATGGCACATGGGGTTGGCGAATATAATTGAACAAAAAAGTAGGCTGTTTAAAACCTTTTGTACGTAATAGATCTAGCCGCGACAAAACACCGTACATATCGCGACCGTGTACGGATATTCTTTTGGGTATCGGAACAAGCTGATCATAAGGCACAGGATCGCTTGCAGCGTCCGAATCCAACATCACCGGTTCACTATCATCACCTTCTAAATCGTCTTCGTCATCATAATCCTCATCGTCGTAATCATCATCACCATTAGAAACCACTGCCGAAGTATCGCTAGGGTTTAAATCGACATCGAAAGATGATTGAGCTGCTGATGGCTGCAGTGGTTCAGTTATTTCGGGATAGCCTTCATCCTCATCATCATCCAACATCTCCATGTCTGGAACTACTTCAACGAATAATGACAATACCGACATTTTTACCGCCAGATCATACATGGTTTGGCCACTTTCTGTGTAGCTGGTAAAAAAATCATCACGCCAATCTTTTTCAGTCTCAACTTGGTCGAAGTCTTCGTATATGTTTATATACGGTGCCGGATTGGGCGTAACGGTTGGCGCGGGTGTATTCGCCAATTCGTCTGTATTTACCGGCTTCTCTGGCTCAGCAATAAGCGGCGGTTTCCTGTCTAATGTCGAAAGATCTACAAGCGCATCCATGTTGTTTTTTAGTTGATCTATTGGAAACATCTTTGGCCAAGCGCAATTTGAGTATGTCGTATATCCCAGACTTCTGAAAGATTCATAAAGCGGTGCACTCTTTTTTCGATATGATCTAGCCTTGGATTTTGATACGTCGATAAGAAAAGGCTCCAACCTGTGCAGTTCCGCAGTACTTTGCGCAGTTTCTGCGATATTACACAAACTAGTTGAAGATATATTGAACCTGCGATCCTTCAGAAACTCAACGAATAGTGAGTTGTCAAAACCAAGATATTTTTTTGTGATATTAGGCGGTCCGTATTCATCAAGAATAAAACAGTAAACGTTTGGTAACTGCTTGCTTTCCAGCTTCGGATCGGCGTAAGCTACAGCATCAGTATTCTCAGGTGTGGTGGATTCAACCGGTTTTTGCTGCGGTGTTGACTCCGGAGTAGGCGAGGGCGAGGGCGAGGGCGAAGGTTCCGGAGTTGTAGTTAGCGCGACCGTTGAAGTTGGCACCTCCTGAGCAACAGCTGTAGCGGTTAGTTGTGGGGCAATCTCAGATTCTTCCGATGCCGATGCAAGTGCAGGATTTCCCATAATAAAACTGAGTATCATGACACCTGCTAAGGTTATGGTCGCAATACGTACTATATAATTTAACCACACCTCTTTTGTTAACTTATATAACAGAATAAAAACGCCTGTAAGAATTACGATGCCAAGTAATGCACTTACATACGACTCTAGTGGCTCTTTTATCGCAAGAGAGACAAGCTGTCGCACAATTTGAAAATCAGCAAGCAGGAAGATAAAGAAGGCTGAGTATATGCCGGAAAAATAAGCCCTGCGCGTAATCAATAAAAGTAAAATATAAAACAACAGCCCGATAAATATGAACGCTGATGCCGGTAATAAAGCCTGCTCAATGCTTACTTCACCCTGATTGGCAAACCATATAGTCATTAAAGGTAGCGATGCCGCCAGTGCAACTATTAGTGCCGACAAGACTACGCTGATCAGATGTATTTTCTTCTTAAGCTTATTTATTTTCCTAACAGATTTTCTAGATTTCTGTGTTTGATTATCGTCAAAATAATTTCTGACCTGTAGTTGTTCGTTTCGCAATTTTCCCTCTTTAAAACATAATAAATATGAACAAACATCATTATTATGTCCGTCTGCTGAACCAATGCAATAAAAGATATTTGTCAGTTTTTAATGTACAATGTTATATTGTATATGTCAATCATTAAGTTCCTAAGCAATGGCTGAAATGCTGGACTGATGGGCGTCTGAAACGAACTGCTTAGCAAATTGTCCGAAAAAGTGTTGACTTCACTACAGAGCATAATAGAGATATTGGTTCTTTTCATATCGGAGAACATACAAACCAAGATGCTGATAAACGACGCTGAACAACAATATATTACTGCTGCACTGTAATATATTGATAGCTGAATCTATCCATATTCTTTACCTTTTGAACATGAAAAAGAAGACTTGATCGATTTCAAAAATCGTTTTGACAGCCTCGTTGATCATCTCACGTGAAGTCAACACCTAAAAGTAGATATCCGCAGGGTAAAGCATTGCTTCATTTCATATGAAATAGTTTTCTTAGCAATTGGTAATACTAGTTGAATTTCTCCATGGTTTCGAATATACTTTCTTAGTATTGTCTTAATCTTTATATTTTAAACAGTATATACCTTATATTACTATGCTTAAAAAACGAGGTGCTAAATGTTACACAGAAGGATAATGTTGCTCGCGATTGCAGCGATGTTTCTGTTGTCGGGTTGCTCCAATAGAGTTGATTCCGTTGGCGCACCAATTCCATCTGCTACGGTGAAACCGACACCTGAGCCGACACCTGAACCTACACCCGAGCCGATACCCGAGCCTACACGCGATCCTACACCCGAGCAAAGCCCTGATCCGAAACCCGAATCTACACTTCAACTCGGATCTTTTGGCTTGCCCAACGTTTACTTCTTTATATTAGATGAATTCAGTTCCTTCGATATGCTTTCGAAGTACTATGGCTATGACGCTAAAGTTTTCAGCGAGTTCCTTGATATGATGAACTTCAACATTTCAAGAGAAAGCTATTCTACAGACCATCAGACAACCCATTCTATCTGCGATACGCTAAATATTGAGTATATCTCAAGAAAATATTCTAAATCAAAATGTTTGAAGGTTATTTCCAAAGCTAAGCTTTTTAAAATTTTTTCTGGTCTTGGATATTCTCAGTTTCAGATATCAGCAACCCAAAAGTGCTTTAAAGCAAAAAGTTTATTAACAAAAGCAGGAAAGAAAGCTTACGCAACAATTACTTTAAGCAGTAACGGATTTAAGGGGATTAGTTCTGAAAACTCGATCTCGGAATCGCTCGCGGCGCTTCTGGCAAGCCAAGCTCCCAATGCGATGTCAAAAGTTAATATCAAAGCTTTAAACAAATGGGGTTTTTATCCATCACGCTATATCCGTAATACCAAAACGTTTAAAAAGCACAAATGGCGTAAGTATGCCAATACTGTGATGACTATTTTTGACTTTTTTGAAAATCCAGCCAATTATAATACCGACACCCCTCACGTAATTTATTCCTATACATTAGCCACTCATGTGCCTTTTGTCTTTGATGAATTCGGCGGTCTCATATCTTCTGGTAATAGCCGCAATTGGAAAACAAAAAGTGTATATTTGAATCAATACAAATATATATGCAAACGTTTGATGGCAACGTTAGCAACCATCATAGCGAATGATCCGGACAGTATTATTATTATCATGAGCGATCATGGCATCCGCTATCACGCGGACTGTAGTCAAAAGCACACCTTTCATATCACAGATAAGGACTCCTTGCGTATTATGAACGCGGTGTATATTAAGGGGCAAAAATACAATATTGAGGGGCTATCAGCCATTAATACGCTACGTTTTATATTAAGCCTCTATGATGGGCTAAATTACCCACCTATCAAAGACCCTGTAACTTCTGCGTCCCCAGGTTGTCTCAGAGGAATTATTCCTAGGTCTCGCTGGAGAGGAAATGGGTGATGATGAGCACTTGCTGAGACAATTAGGGACACGTTGATTAAATAAGGTTTTTCGGTTTGGCTAGATGGTTTTGCGCAGCAAGGAGCGAAACCGCAGGAACAGCAGCGCTATTGCAAGGTTTTGTGATGCTGCAGGACACAAAATCCAGCCGCCAAGGTGGCATACCGAATTTAATCAGTGTGTTCTAACCTTTAATTACTAACGCTAACTTTTTATGCTATTTCTTATGCGCTCTGCGTAATACAGATCCATCTCCTTATCTTACTAGTATTGAAACTGCAGTTCATGGGGTAAGTTTGTTTTGCCGGCGAGCGGTACTATTGCCGCCGCTGTCGCGCGGTGGGCATTGTCAATTGACGGGAGGGTGTGCATAATATATAATTAACCGAAAAACAGAACGGGAAGTGCTCTTTTGAGAATATACAATACGCTGACGCGAAAAAAAGAGGAGTTTAAGCCGCTTGAGCCGGGCGTCGTGAAGATGTACGCATGCGGGCCTACGGTTTACAATTACTTTCATATTGGTAACGCGCGGCCGTTCATACTGTTTGATACGCTGCGGCGATACTTGGAGTACCGCGGGTATAAGGTGACGTTCGTACAGAACTTTACCGATGTGGACGACAAGATGATCGCGCGCGCGGCGCAGGAGAATACCACGCTGAAAGAATTGGGCGAGCGCTTTATCGCCGAGTATTACGAGGACGCGCAGGCGCTCGGGATCCGCCCTGCGGATATGCATCCCAAGGCGACAGAGCACATCGGCGATATCATCGCGCTGGTGCAGACGCTTATCAGCAAAGGACACGCCTACGAGGTAAGCGGCGATGTGTACTTTGGCGTCGAGAGCTTTCCCGCGTACGGCAAGCTTTCCGGACAGTCGGCGGAGGAGAGGCAGGCGGGCGCGCGCATCGACGTGACGGAAATCAAGCGCAGCCCGGAGGACTTCGCGCTGTGGAAGGCGGCCAAGCCGGGCGAAGACAGTTGGGAAAGCCCATGGGGCAAAGGCCGCCCGGGCTGGCATATCGAATGCAGCGCGATGAGCATGAAGTACCTCGGCGAGACGCTCGACATCCACGGCGGCGGGCAGGACCTTATTTTCCCGCACCACGAGAATGAAATCGCCCAGTCTGAGGCCGCGACGGGCAAACCCTTTGCAAACTACTGGATGCACAACGGCTATATCAACGTGGACAACGAGAAGATGAGCAAATCCAAGGGCAACTTTTTTACCGTGCGCGACATATCGCAAAAGTACGACCTCATGGTCGTGCGGCTGTTTATGCTTTCGGCGCACTACCGGAATCCGGTCAACTTCTCGGAGGAGCTGATCGCGCAGGCGGCGTCCGCGATGGCGCGCATCAAGAACTGCCGTGACAATTTAAAGCACATCGCAGAGGCGGGCAGCGGGGAAACCCCGGACGTATCCAAGCTGAGCTGCGAGCTGCGGCAGCGGTTCAAGGACGAGATGGACGACGACCTCAATACGGCGGGGGCGCTCGGCGCGGTGTTCGAATATGTCCGCGAGATCAACCTTAAGTTCGAGCAGGGCGGCAGCGCGCGCAGCGCCAGCGAAGCGCTCTGCGTACTGGATGAAGTACTGGGCGTTCTGGGCATCGAATTCCGCCAAGAAGAAATACCCGAAAGTATCAAAACACTTGCGCAGCAGCGCCAGGAAGCGCGCGCGAAAAAGGATTTTGCCGCGGCGGACGCGCTGCGCGCCGAGATCGCGGCGCAGGGCTACGAGCTTAAAGACACGCCCGAGGGCGTGAAGATCAGCAGGAGATAAGGAAAGGATCAGGTGGTATTTTTGCTTTTTGATGAGATTGTGACGCCTGCGGCGACGCAGGGCACGGCGGCAGGGACAAGCTTTGACAGCGTGAATCAAATGATGTCGGTGTTCATGATATTGATCGGTGTACTGGCACTGTATTCAGCGATCACGGGAACGGGTTTTGCTTTCAAGAACGATTATCCCAAGTCGATTAAGGCGGAAGCCGACAAGTTGATGCGCGTGTTTTGCTGGGTGGTAGGCCCACCCTGCATCGCATCCGGTGTGCTCGAATATATGGGGCATCAGTGGGCATACTGGGCTAGCCTTTGCATTATCATGCCCGCAATCGTGGTGTATATCGTGCTGTTTCGCCGCAGGTTCGGTAAGTACCTGAAGAAATAGTTCACAGCGCGGCCCGCTTCGCATATGCTGTAACGTGTGCGGCACGCGAAGGAGGGAGACGCTTGAACGGGTTGTATTATACGAGGCAGCATGAATGGGTGAATTTCAACAATCAAGCGGCTTTTATCGGCATCACCGGGAAAGGCCTTAAGGGCGATGTGGTGTATGTAGAGCTTCCTGAAATCGGGAAGCACGTGAAGAAGGGGGAACCCTGCGCGAAGGTCGAGTCCCTCAAGGCCGATGTGGAAGTCGTTTCGCCGGTTGAAGGCATTGTTTCAGCGGTCAACGACGCGGTATTCGATGATCCCGATATAATCGCGAATCATCCACTGGGCGCGTGGCTGATCAAGATCGATCCGGATGGCGAGGCGGATACCGAAGGGTTGCTGACGGAAGCTGAGTATAAAGAATTATGATCACGGGCGGCGGTAAGCCGCCCTGAACATTTATGCAGTGATTACGAAGGAGAAGTCGTATGGAAGAGTATACGCAGAAAAGCGGTGCCGCACGGTTTTTCGGGAACATGTTTTCGGCCATCGCGTGCGCGCTTTTAATCCTCGGGCTGCTCATCGCCAGTATCGAGATGTTCGCGCTGAACCCAAGCTTTTTTAAAAGCGAATATGATAAACTGGGCAGGGCTGATTACATCGGTATCAGCGAAGAGAACCTGACACAGGTGACTCAAAAACTGCTGGATTACATTACCGATAAAGAGGACAACCTTGACATGCAGGCTGAAATCAAAGGCGAAATGCGGGAGGTTTTTGACAGCCGCGAGAAGGCGCATATGGTGGACGTCAAGGCTTTGTATCTCAAGGCGCGGGGCATCCGCACAGGTTCGCTGATAGCCGCCGCGGTGCTTGCGCTTGCCGCGATTGCTTTTTGGGGAAAGAGAACGCTCAAAACGCTCTGCAAATCGTTTCTGTGGGTTTCGCTGGGTTACCTTATCGCCGTGGGTGTGATTGCCGCATTCGCAGCGGTCAATTTCGATCAGTTCTGGACCAACTTCCATTACGTATTCTTCCCCGGAAACGACCTGTGGCAGCTATATGACTACGAAGTGCTGATACAGATGGTGCCGGGAGAGTTCTTCTCCGATCTCGTGGCGCGCATCATCATCCGCTTCATGTCGATATTTCTGACGCTGAATATTGCTGCCGCAGTCGGGCTGCATCTCATACGGAAGAAGGAGCGCAAAGTTCCGGGGGTGCAAGGGGCGTAAGTATGGATACTACGATACTCGCGATCGAGACTTCGTGCGACGAGACGGCCGCCGCGGTGACGCGCGGCAGGCAGGTGTTATCCAGCGCGGTATATACTCAGCCGGAGCATGAACGCTACGGCGGCGTCGTGCCCGAGATCGCCTCAAGGAACCATATTATGAAGCTGCCCTTCATTGTGGATGAAGCGCTGGCTCAGGCGGAGATGGATTTTAGCGATATCGAAGCCGTGGCGGTGACGGACGGGCCGGGGCTGATCGGCGCGCTGCTCACAGGGGTTTCGTATGCCAAGGCGCTTGCGTACTATCTTGCGCTGCCGCTGATTCCGGTTCATCACATCGAGGGGCATATCTGCTCTCTGTACATATCGCATCCGGAACTGGAGCCGCCGTTTATCTGTCTCGTGGTTTCGGGCGGACATACGCATATCGCGGTCGTGGAGGACTACGGATGCTACCGGCTGCTCGGCAAAACGCGCGACGACGCGGCGGGCGAGGCTTTCGACAAGACGGCGCGCGCTTTGGGGCTGGGGTATCCCGGCGGGCCTTTGCTCGAAAAGCTGGCTGCGGAGGGGAAACCGGTATACACGTATACGCGCGGATTTAAAGGTGAGACGCATCTCGATTTTACTTTCAGCGGGCTTAAAACCGCTGTAATCAACCAACTGCACACAATGGATCAGAGAGGCGAACCGTACAGCAAGGCGGATATCGCAGCGAGCTTTCAGACGGAAGCGGTATCGTTCCTGCTCGACAACACATTTGAGGCGGCGGCAAGAGAAGGGTTCGATAAAATCGGCATCGCGGGCGGCGTTTCGACCAACCGTAAGCTGCGGCGCGCGTTTGTTGAGCGCGCGCAAAAATGCGGGGTTACGCTGTACCTGCCCGAGCCGCGCTACTGCACCGATAACGCCGCGATGATCGGCTGCGCGGCAGCGTTTGCGAAGCCGAGCGAAGTACCGCTGCGGCTTAACGCGGATGCGTCCAAAATGCTTTTTTAGCGTCATAGCTTTTTTCAGGGAATAATATAGATGATATAACGGCGGAGGTGCGGTATGAAACGTACACAGCGTTATATGGTCTTGTTTTTTATTGCCGCGATGGTGGTTGCGATATTGCTGCTGCCTTCGGTATCGAGCGGCCTGCTTGCCATGCATACGCCAAAAGGGACCGTCGTGATTGACGCGGGGCACGGCGGCTTTGACGGCGGCGCAAAGGGAGCATCGGGCGTGAGCGAAGACGGAGTCAACCTCGCGGTCGCCAAAAAGCTGCAGTCGATCTTCGAAAAAAACGGCTATGACGTCGTCATGACACGCGAGGACGAAAACGCAGTCGGGGACACCAAGGACGAGGATATGGCAAATCGGCGCGAGATTATTGCAAACTCTGGCGCGGATATCGTGATCTCTATCCACATGAACAAATTTCCGTCGCCTTCTGTATCCGGCCCGCAGGTGTTTTACTATGAGAAATCCGCGGAAGGCGAGAAGCTGGCCAAGCTGATACAGCAGGAGTTGATCAAAGCGCTGAGCCCGCCAAAAATACGCGCAGAGCATCCTGAGGACTATTTCATACTCTGCTCGGGCGACAGCCCGGCGGTGATCGTCGAGTGTGGTTTTTTATCGAATGAGCGCGAGGAAAAGCTGCTGCTGAGCGACGAATACCAGACCGAATGTGCCAAAGCGATCTATCGCGGCGCGGACGCATATCTTGAGCAGCGTATTCAAAGCGACGATATGGGGGATTTCCACTATCCATTATGAAACAGTTGCATTTTTTTGATATCGGAGTATAATACTCTTTAAGGTCAAAGATAGTCAAAGGGGACGGTGGAATGTCGGTTTTAAGCGATACGATCGAGAAATTCATTAAAAACTTGATGAGCGAGTATGAGGGCAGGATCGAGCTGCAGCGCAACGAGCTTGCGCAGCACTTCAACTGCGCGCCATCCCAGATCAATTACGTGCTGGCTACGCGCTTTACGCCCGATAAGGGCTATATCATCGAGAGCCGCCGGGGCGGCGGGGGGTACATCCGCGTCGTGAGGTTGCGTGTTGATCAGGGCGACCACCTGATCAAGCTTGTGACTACGCGCATCGGCGATACGATATCCGAACGCGACGCGCACGACGTGATCTGCCGGCTCGTGGAGAGCGGTGCGGTGAGCGAGCGCGAGGGTATGCTCATGAGCGCAGCGGTTTCGGACAAGGCTCTTGGCATACCGGCATCGATCAAAGATACGATACGCGCCGGAATCTTAAAGCAATTGATTTTGGCGCTGCTTTCAATGGAGGCGAAATGATGCTTTGCGATGATTGCCTGAAAAACCCTGCGAGCGTACATATGACCACATTTGTAAACGGCCAGGTAAAGACGGTGCATCTTTGCGCGGAATGCGCAGCAAAACGTAAAACACCTGTCGTCATATCCGGCTTCTCTTTTAACGACCTTCTAAGCGCGTTTTATGATACGGAAGAGACGCAGGATATAAAATGCGAAGTGTGCGGCACATCGATCGGCAGCTTTCAGAAGACGGGCCGGCTGGGCTGCGCGAACTGCTACAAAGCGTTTGAAGCGAGCCTGTTGCCTGTACTGAAAAACGTGCATATGAGCACGCTGCATACGGGCAAACGCCCGGGCGACCATGTGGATATCGACCTCAAACGTGAGACAAACAGCCTCGAAAAAGTGGAGCAGCTTAAAAAAGCGCTGCGTATGGCGGTATCCACGGAGAACTTCGAGGAAGCGGCCAAACTGCGCGACGAGATCGCGCGTATCGAAAAGGAGGGGATGTAATCATGCCAAAATGGCTGAGCGCGGACGCGCCTGAGAGCGACGTCGTGGTATCCACGCGCGTACGGCTTGCGCGCAACCTTAGCGATGTGCCGTTCCCCTCAAGAATCAGAAAAGAATCGGAGATTGAGCGAGTACACGAAGGCGCGCGGGATGCGCTGCTCGTTTCTCCGCAGTTCGCGTATTTTAAGATGGAGGACATACCGGAGCTGCCCAAACGCGCGCTGGCTGAGCGGTACATCATCAGCCCGGAGCTCATGAAAACCCGCTTCGGCGGGCTGATCAAGAACGGGGATGAATCGCTGAGCGTGATGATACTCGAGGAGGATCATTACCGGCTGCAGTCTTTGGCCTCGGGCCTTTCTCTTGAAAGCGCTTATGAGCAGGTCGACCGGCTGGACAACCTGCTGGCTGCGGGCGTTAGCTATGCCTTTGACGAGAAACTGGGGTTTTTAACGAGCTGCCCTACGAACGTGGGAACGGGCCTTCGGGCTTCCCTGATGCTGCATCTGCCCGGGCTGACCGCCGCCAAGGGCATACAGCGCATGGCGGGTATGATCGGCAAGCTCGGCATGACGGTGCGCGGCGCTTTCGGCGAAGGCAGCGCAGCCGCGGGCGCATTCTACCAGATATCCAATCAGGTGACTTTGGGTGTTTCGGAAAAAGAGATACTTGCGCGCCTTATGGCGACGGCGCGCAAGGTGATCGATTTTGAGCGCGGTACGCGCAAGGAATTGCACGGCAGTCTAGGGCTCGTGCTCGAAGACAAGGTGTGGCGGAGCATCGGCGTGCTGAAATACGCAAGGCGCATGGGTGACGCCGAAGCGCAGAAGCTGATATCGGACGTGGCTTTCGGTGTGTCGCTTGGCATCGTGCCGGGGCTTTCCAGCAGCGCGCTTTACGAGGTGATGATGAATACGCGCCCCGCGGTGATCGCGGAGCAGTACGGCTGCCCGCAGC
>CAZLRM010000017.1:0-17859 GCA_964561895.1 uncultured Christensenellaceae bacterium
ACGCCGCCCTGAAACATCACGGGCGCGTCGATGACGCGGCTGCGCGCGAGGTTGGCTAAGTAGTTGCGCACAAGCGCCTCGCACAGCCCCGCGACGATATCCTCCACGCCGCAGCCCGCCTGCTGCTTGCTGATCATGTCGGACTCCGCGAACACCGCACAGCGCCCCGCGATGCGCACAGGGCTTTGGGCGTGCAGCGCGTAGCTGCCGAGCTCCTCCACGGGTATTTCGAGCCGCGCGGCCTGTCGGTCCAGAAAGGAGCCTGTACCCGCCGCGCAGACCGTGTTCATCGCAAAGTCGGTCACGATGCCGTCACGCACGAATATGATTTTGCTGTCCTGCCCGCCGATTTCTATAATCGTGCGCACATTCGGCACCATGCGGCAGGATGCCGCCGCATGCGCGGTGATCTCGTTTTTGACCGCGTCCGCGCCTGCGATGACCGCGGCCAATTGCCGCCCGCTGCCCGTCGTGCCGCACGCAGCCACCTCCGCGCTCTGCCCCACGGCTTCGGCCATCATATTCAGCCCTTTCACCACCGCGTCGATAGGTCTCCCCCCTGTACGAAGGTAGAGCTTAGCCGCCACGCCGCGCCGCTCGTCCAGCAGCACGAGATTCGTGCTCACCGAGCCCACATCAATACCCAGACAGTAGCGCCTTTTCATCGCTTTCTCCTTTTCTTCTCGCCGCTTCGAGCATGTCGAGAAACGCCTCGATGCGGGTCAGGTAGCCCGTTTCGCCCGTAATCTCGTCCATCACGAGCTTGAGTACGGGAAAGCCGCGCTTTGCGCTGATCTCAGGCAGCACCGCAGCCGCTACGATCTCCGGCATACAGCCCACGGGGAATATCTGTACCGCGCCGTCGAAACCGCGCCGCGCGCAAAGCTCTGCATGAGCGAGCGTTTCTACCGCATGCCCGCCCACGCAAAACGGCAGGTACGGCTTAGCCGCGCTGTGCAGGCCGCGCGAGTTAAGCTTCAGCGGTTTCAGCGCGAGATCTTTGAGCCACCAGCTCGGCGTAATCAGCCGTGAGGACGATACGCCGTAATCCATGAGCTTATCCTCAATATCCATATTGGAGAACGGCTCGATCATGGAGTATATCTCCCCCACGAGCGCAACGCGCAGCGGCTTTTTTTCGGGGACTATCGGAAGGCGGCGCAGCGCGGCACGGTATTTTTGCAGCGCTTTCATCGTCTCCGGTATACCGCGGCACGCAAGCGCTTCGCGGCGGCACTGCGCAAGCAGCTGCCTGCATACGCCGCGTTCCGCCTCGAACCCCGCGAGCCAATGCGCCCGTGCGTCGATTTCGTCCGCCAGCTTCAATATGCGCAGCGCGTGGCGCAGCGCGAAAAGCGTGAGCGGCGCGGGATAAGCGCTCGCTTTGCCGATGCGCCCGAGCCGCTTAAACAAAACACTTACGCCGATCTCGCGCGGAGAATCGGCGACGATGAGCTCGGCGCGCAGGCCTTGCCTGTTGAGTATTTTCATTTGCAACTCGCAGTACTCGCCAAAGCGGCACGGCCCGCAGCTCCCCGTAATCAGTATCGTATCCGCGCCGCGCGATATCGCCGAAACATAGTTGCCCATCATGAGCTTGAAGGGCAGGCACATCTCGTCGGGCGAGAGCAGCGTGCCCGTTTGCAGCGCGCGCTTGTTGTTCTGCGGCACGACGCACGGTATATTGATCTCCTCAAAAAACGCCTTGGCGGCCAACGTAATGTTGCCCATCTGCGGGAACGTGATGACCATGTTTCCTCCTCTCCAGCATGTCGGCAAACGCCTCTGTTCGCGTCTCCAGCGCGGCCTCGCCCGTGTGTTCGTCGAGCTTTAACACCATCAGCGGCACGCCGCCCGCTGCGTGCGATATCAGCTCCGTCACCACAGAATCCACGCCGCACGAAAACGCCGAAACGTACAGTATGCCGTCCACGCTGCCCGATGCCGCAAGGTGCGCCGCCGCGCCGTAGTAGCGCTGCGCAAAATACCAGAACGGCGTCTTGAACAGCGACGCCGCCGCGCGTGATATGTCCGCTTCCGCCACGTCCTCCTCCGTCACAACGCCGATGCCGAGCCGAGAAAGCCGCTGCAGCAAGTCCATGTTGACAAAGCGGTCATACAAATTGTACGCGTTGCCGATCAGCGCGATACGGCGGGGCTGCCGCGCGTTTTCGCGCCTGATATTTTGCGCGCGCTGCTCGTGCTGTGCGGCATAGAGCGCGGCTTGAATCGTGTGCTTATCTGCCAGCTCCTCCCCCGCTTCCATCGCCCACCTGTCCAGCCTTTTGAGAGACCAGACGGGCGCGTCGATGAGCGGCGGCAGGTTCGGCACGGCGTTTTTCACCATGTCGGGCAAGCCGCAGAACATCGGGCAGATCGATTTGCCCTTCTCCATGCGCATCAAGCGCGGCAGAAGAATACGGTCGCACTTGCCCGCAAGCCAGGCTGCGTGGCCGTGCAGCACCTTGACGGGCAAACACGCTTCGTCCGCGCAGAGCAGCGCGCCGGTATCGAGTATCTGCCGGTTCGTATCGGGCGAGACAACGATGCGCGCACCCAGCGAATCAAAAAAAGCGCGGGCGAACGTATGGTATTTGAAATAAAGCAATGCTTTTGGAATGCCAACCGTCATGAGGTTAGGTTTCGATGTTTGAAAACGAAATATGCGGTATTGTTTCAGGTTAAAATATGTATTACATCCATGGCGGCTTTGTACGATAAAAGCGGACACGGCGAAACACCTTGTGCCGCGCTGCTCCTCAGGGTGACATCAGCTGTATTATTTGCCCGCAGGAGTGCGCCTGGGAAGCCGGCCTGCATACTTAGCCCGTTCTCCGTCTGTTATTCACTATTCACGATAGTTACATTAAAAATAAATATGAAGTAAATTTGTGAAAAACAATGGGCGGGTCACCAGAACCCGCCCGCTTCTCACACACCTGGATTAAAAATCGCTTTCCAATACTCCAGGCCCAAGATCCGGAAGTCAAGTCTATGCTCGTAGAAGAACATCGTACTTCACCTCGGCATTATTTTACGCGCGGCGGGAAAAAATATGCCGCCAATATTTTTACGTCCAAAGCGTTGTGATTTCCATCACGGTTTTGGCTTCGCCCGTTTTAAAGCCGCAATGCTCGTAAAACCCGATTTCCTTATCGTAAGCGATGAGCAGCACGCGCAGATAATCCGCGTAGTGCGTTTTTACCATGTCCATCAGCGCCGCGCCGATGCCCTGCTTCTGATAGGCGGG
Organism: uncultured Christensenellaceae bacterium; assembly: GCA_964561895.1. Taxonomy (GTDB): domain Bacteria; phylum Bacillota; class Clostridia; order Christensenellales; family SZUA-584; genus JAEWCC01. Next base: position 3,251 of record CAZLRM010000017.1, read on the forward strand.
ATCGACGAGCATGTAATGGATATAAGCCGTCATCACGCCGTCGTCCATCGCGGAGGCAAGGCCGACGAGTCTTTCACCGTCCCATGCGGTAAACACGCCGCCGTAGTTTTTGATCGCGGCAGCCAGTTTCTTAGGATAATGCCCGGAAGACCAGCCCACGGACAAAAACAGCGTCTGCAGAAAACCGGGGTCAATATCTTTTGTGTCCCTGTATTTGATCACGCCCTCACGCCTCCATATTTAAAATATTGGTGATGAACTGCTGCGCTGTACGCGGGCTGCGCCCGCTGCCCAGCGCGAAGCGCTCCGCCATCTCCTCAAGCTCATTTTCATCCATGCGGACGCCGCTGCGGGCCGCCAGCTCGCGCACGATGGCAAGATACTGATCCTTGTTGGGCTTAAAGAAACCCACCGTGAGGCCGAATCGGTCGGAGAGCGAGCACATCTCCTGCGCCGTTTCGTTTGCGTTTACGTCATCGCCGCTGCGGTCGGAGAACCGCTCGCGTACCAGATGGCGGCGGTTGCTCGTCGCGTATACCACCGTGTTGGCGGCTTTGGCGGCTGCCGAACCCTCCAGCACCGCCTTGACCGCGTAGTAATCGTCGCCCTCGCCCGTGAACGAAAGGTCATCGATGAATAGTATGAACTTGAGCGGCACATCGCTGAGTGCTTCCATCACCGCGGGAATACGCGCGGCTTCGCTCTTTTTTACCTCGATGAGGCGCAATCCCCGCTGATAATACTCGTTGGCCACCGCCTTGACCGTAGACGATTTCCCTGTGCCCGCGTCGCCGTACAGCAGCGCGTTGGATGCGGGTTTGCCGCATAGCAGTGCAAACGTGTTGCGCACGATGGCGCCGCGTTGCCGCTCGTAACCGATCAGGCTGTTCAGCTGCACGCCGTCCGGCATGCGCACCGGCACAATCTCCTTCCCGTCCAGACCGAACATATGATATTTCGCGTAAATACCGTAGCCGCGCACGGGAAGCGCTTTCATCCGCGCTTCGTACTCTGCGGTAAAATCGATATCGCGCGTGCTCCATTCGGGCAGAAAGCCTTCATACCCGATATGCGGTTTTATGCTTGCGGCGGTCAGTCTTGAAAACACCTGCAGCGTCTTTAAATCGCTGCGTACGCTTGCCTCGAGCGCGCCGCCCGGCGCGCGCCCGGCCGCGCGGCGCAGCACGTAGGGGTTTACATCCTCCAGAACGATTCCCAGTACATAATATGACCAGTCTTCGGTATGCTCAAAAAGCGCGCGCGCAAACTCCGCGTACGCTCCCGCCATATCGTTCTTCGGGCCAAGAACCGAATCCAGCAGCGCGCACATGCGGCATATCACCGCATCATTCAGCACGCCGCGCAGCGCGACAAGCGTTCTAAGCGCGTCCCTTAATTCTGAAATTTCCATCGTTTCACTCAAAAACAGCCCTCCCGCTATATCCGGTACGGCGCGAGCGCACCCGCCACCGTGCCCGAGAAGCTGTCTGCCGCGCCCCAGTCGAAAGCGAATAACCCCTCGCCTCCGCCACCGCCCACGCAGTGCACGCGCGTTTTGCCCGACAGGTCGTCAATCACCACCGTAAGCGTGAGCCGGTTGCCCGCGCGCAGGTAGTGCTTCTCGTAAACGCGCAATATGAACCCGCCGCTGCCCGGCCCGCCCGCACCGTAACTGTCGATGCACTCGCCCGAAATGCTGCCGCGCAGCACCGCGTCATCAATGACCTGCGCCGCCTGCTGGGCACCCAGCGATACATAAAATGTGTCTCCCATAAAACGCCTCCCGTGATACAATCGTTTATTCAATAAACGTATTCCTAATCAAAAAGCCGCCCAATGCTGTCAAATCATATGCGCAATGCGAACAGACCCCATTTTGATATCTTCTTCGCTTACCTCCGTTTTACACTGAGAGCATACATTGATCATAAAAAACTCTTTTTATGCCTATACTGATGTATACGTACATTATCGTTATACAGAGGAATTCGCTCATGGCCGCCTTTATAAAAAGCGTTTACAACCTGAAACCCAAGCTGATCAGCGTATACGCGCTGAACGCAACGGATATACTGCTGACGCTCGCGCTTTTGGGCACCGGCGCTTTCTGCGAAGGCAACCCTGTCATGGTGCCGTTCGTGGGCAGTGCTGAGTCGGCGCTCGCGCTTAAGCTCGCAGTGCCGGGCGCGCTTTTGGCGCTGGTGTATATCCGGCTGCGCGGTGCGACCGCGCTGCAGCTAAAAAGATCCAATCGGCTCATATGCGCGCTGCTCGCGTTTTATATGCTCATCAACATCACGCATATCGTGATGATTTTTGTGTATATCGCCTTTCAGCCTGCCGTATAATCCCTTTCCATCGCTGTAATCCGCTCATACAGATCACGGTTGACCGGAACCTCCACGCCGTGTTTTTTTGCGAGCGCGAGCACCGTACCCGAGAACAGCTCCACCTCGGTCGGGCGGTGGGCCTGTGCGTCCTGCTTCATCGAAGGCTTGCCTTCCGGCGCCAGCCCCTGCACGACGCCCAACCAGTATTCAATATCCCGCTTCGTAAGGCCGATTCCTTCCAGTTCCGAAAGCATACGCACCTCCTCCATCGCCGCGATCATCACGTCGCGCACATAGCCTTCTTTTTGCGCATCCGCGTAGCACGCACCGTAAACCGCGACGGCCTGATTAATTCCCGTGTTGATCATGAGCTTGCCCCACATGCGCCTTTGCATATCGGTATCCACGATATGCGGAACCTCCATGCGTGTAAAAAACTCCGCAACGCTGCGCGTCATATCGGAGACGATGCCTTTTTCACGGTCACCGAAGGCGATAAGGCCCAGGTTATGAAATGTAAGCCGTCCGCCCGACGCAACCGCGTCCATGCCCTGCGCGACACACAGCAGCATGTGCGCCTCACCGTATGCCTCGCCGATGATGCGCTCGCTCGTAATGCCGTTGAGGAGCGACAGCACAATGGTGTTATCCCCTACCTGGCTGCGGGCTGATTCGATCGCGCATTTAAGCCCCCCTTGCTTGACGGCAAAAATGAGCAGATCGGCTGTACCGCCCTGTCCCGGCAGGATGTAATGGAAGTCGCACTTTACGCCGTTGCATAAAATACCGTCCCGAGAGTAGCGTGCGATTCGCTCTTCGTCGGCAACGACACGCATATTCGGCGTCCTGCGGCTTAAGTGATGCGCATACAATATGCCCAGCGCGCCCAGCCCGATGACCGATACTGTACTGATCTTCATCTTAAGTTCTCTCCCTGTTATTATTAATATTCTACCATACCGGGCCTGCCGCTTTCAAATAAATGCCCGCCCACGAATAAAGAGTTGAAAAAGCCTGAAAAAAATATGTTTTGAGCGATCGGACAAGCTATTTAAACAAAATATCAAACCTTGCGCTTTTTTAAGAGTTTAACGCGAAAGTGCGGATTTGTATAACGGAAAGTCTTACGTTAAAATAAAAATACGCTCCAGGGAATACCGAAGGGGCACGATCAAGCGGAGAATTGCCGTACGGTTGTACGGAAGACAAATCGCGAAAGTGGCAGGGCATTCGCCTTTTGACACATCGCAGGTCAGGTTGGCAGGCTAGGGAAACCAAGAGAAGTGATAGCAAGGTGAGAGCCAAAGCTATAATGGATCAGGAAACTCAGGGTCTGTCCGCAGGATTGTAAATTTGTTTCAAGGATTACCGTGCTGTATCGTGTTTCAGAAGAGGGTTCGCTGGAGCTTTCTTTTTATCATTTTTTTCAGCAAACGCGTAAAAATCCGCACCAAACGCAAAAAGAGGCTGTGTTTTTGATGGGCGCTCCTTCTTCATTATTGGGGATATTCAATTACTTGACCAGATAGCCTTTGCCCCGAATGCCGGCGGAAAGCAGCGTAGCCGTCGGCACAAGTACGATCAAACCAGAAATTCTTTCATTTAACCACCTAAAATACTTTTAAAATCTGCTCACCCATACACCCGTTATGTAAAGCGCATATCAACCCAAGTAAAAGGCGTCTTAACGGCGTGTTAAAAACAGCGCAATTAAAAAAGCCCGCTTTCACAGGCTAAATTGATGCAGTGATATCAATGCAGTTTATATTTTACCCCTGCGTGCAAAAAGCACGGCTTAAGCTGATCGCAAATCATAAATCTCTCTCGTTTAAGTATTGGAACAGCAACATGGGTTGCCCCGTTGGCAGATTATAATCTCCCAACGTCAGATTTCCTTTATCGTCAATGCGCAGCAGTGTGACAACGTTGCCCGAGTCCTTCTTGCTGGCCTGCATACCTTCTATCGAATAACAAGGCTGGCCGTTCACGGCGACGATAATATCGCCGATTTTGTAAAGCTCGTGCGGCGGCTTACCCGGCTCGTATCCCAGCACAATCAGCCCGTAATCAATGCCGGTATCTCCGATCTGATCGATAAACTTATTGACCACCGGCATATAGATATCGGCATTCTCATCGTCCCCTCTTACCTTCTGATAATACGCCTGCGCGCATTCCTTCGCGTCTTCATAGAGCGCTAATGACATAAAGCGCAGCATCTTCCCCCATAAAGTGACGGATTCATCCGTAGAAAGCGGGGCAAACTTCTCCTGCGCCTCCTTACGTATGCTTTCCAGCTGCAGCTTTTTCTCGCTTAGTTCATTCTTCAGCTGCGTAATGTCATCCGACTTTGACAGTATGCCCGCGACATATTCTTCAGCTTCCGTCTTGCTGAAGCCGAGGCTTATCGCATATTCGATCAATTCCGTTTCGGTGCTCATCTCACTCAAATTCGCATTGCCAACGATTTGGGCCATTTCATTGACAACATCCTCAAGCTGATTGTAATTCGTCTCCGCAAGCCGTTTGAGTTCATCTTCGCTGGTCTGCCATGTAATGTCTTTATATGGCAGATTCGTGTATTCCGGAAGCATTGTTTGTTTGAACTCGGTCAGGTAAGAATCACTGACCGGAAGTAGAAGCCCATTCGTTGAGTAAACCAAATCATTAGCGAACAGCTCCACACATCTTTTCTCTAATTCCATCCATCTCGTTTTTGTAGCTTTATCGATTGCCATACTGTCATCCAGCATAACCTGCACATTGACCAACTCTGCAAGCAGTGATGCCTGCATTTCTGCGATATACGCATTGAGCGATTGCAGGTCCGCTTTATTGAATGGGGAATCATTCAGATTGTCTGAAAGGGAGGCTCCCATTGCGTACCCCGCCATATCGATCCCGCCGATACCGGCATACGCTGTGTTAATCGCGCTCGTCACCTCCTGAGACGAAAGCGAATCTCCTGCGGACAGATACTGATCGCAGGTATCATAAACATCGCCCATTTCCCCGACGATCTGATTTGCCGCCATCAGGTTATTCTGCATATACATCAACACTTCGTCCGCGAGATTCTTCTGTGCCTGGCTTTTGGGATATTCATCGCTGCCGGTATTGAAAACGGCTATGCCGCCAACGATCAGCCCCGCCACGACGGCAAGCGAAAGCAAAACCGGCCATGTCCGCCGGAACAGCACGCTCTGCGTGATGCGGTTGTGAAGCTTGGGCTTTGATTTTATGAGGTTTTGGCTCAGCCTTTGTATAAAAGCGTCAAAGAACTCCGAATTCGCCTCTATGCCGTGCTTGAACCGTACGGCTTCTATATCCTTTGGCAGCAGCGGCGGAAATTCAAAACCACGCAGCATGACCGGAACGATATTGACTCCTTTTCCCAGCGCGTGTGCAAGCTCCAGACGTACCCAGTCGTTCTCATTTTCCGTGCGATCCAAACTGCCGGGCGATAAAACCAGCAGAAAATCCGCGCATTCTTCTATCACCGAATACAGCTTTGTGTTAAAATCTCCCGCGCGCAGCGATTCCACGTCGAAAAAAACCTTATAACCCAGATCTTCAAGCCGGTCCTTAATAATCTTTGCCGTATACTCCCCGCCGGAACGCCGGTATGAAATAAAAATATCGTACTTCTTCATTTTCCGTTTTGCTCCATAAAGATAATAGATTGTGTTTATTCTTTAGATATGCGATATCCCAGCGCAATCATCAGCCGCAGCGTTTCCGTGACAACGGACCGGTCATACTCTTTTTCCGATTCCGGCAGTTCGTTAAAAGGGATAAGGCACGGATGGGTTTTCCCCTCGTCGTCACGCTTCTTCCCGTATGTCCACCCGTCCCGCATACGCCGCAATGCCCACACGTCATGGGTATTCACCGCAAGCCTTTCCGCAAGACGATCCAGTTCCGGCGGCAGTAATATTCCCCTCGTATCAACGGGATCCGGCTTATACTCCATTTTGCCTCCTCGCAATCATCCCTGCTGCACAAATCATTATAGCTTTGTCACTTTTCGCATGTTTATCTGCCCGTACCATTCGGATATCTCTCCAAGCATTGTGGATACCGCCTTATCGCAAAGCTTGCTTAAATCTTCGTACAGTATCTCGTTTTTATTGTTGATATCGTCAATCATTTGCTTCACAGACTGCAGACCTTCCGCGGCGGAAACATTATTCGTATACAGGGTTTCAAAGCCGCACAGGCTCAGTTTTAAATTAAAGTACCCCGCCCATGTGGGAATAACCAGTGCGAGCATATTCGCGAACGACCGGGTCCACACCGTAATATCCGGCGGCATATTGACAACTTTAAACGCAATCAGCAGCTGCACGCATCCGCGCAGCAATACAAAGCCAAACCCTAAGAAGAATATAACTTTACCCCAACGCTCCAAGCCTTTATAGATTTTAAACATCCTGTTCGCGGTGTTCTTATGATAGCTGATTTGTTCGTTGACGAGCTCACTCATGCTATTGACGCAAGCGCTGGCAGCGCTGGAATCATACTCAGCCACATCCGCCGGAGCGGAATGCAATATGCAACGCAGGCGGCGAAAAACGTCGCTTTCCTTTTTTATTTTATTGCCGTACACTGATATGGTTTTTTTAATATTTACGGGGACACCAAACGGAATAAAATGCATAACCAGACGCAGCGCTTCGGCGATATACCGATTTTCTATAAAGCCCTTATGCCATGCTCCAATGGTTTTGTTCTCGGCCAATTGAAACACATACAGGTTCAGCAGCGCATGAGTGAAAAAACCAAGCCCTGCAATGATAGACCATATATTTTGAGCCATGCCCGGTATGTTGGGTATCCATGTTCCGACAATCGCCTCGGTATAGAACCCAATTGCCAGCGCGATCGTCGTGATCAGCGGAATGATTGCGCGCAAATAGACAGACGACCTGTATTTCTCTGAATATTTAATGGCAATTTGATCATGCCGGATAAATTTCTCTTTAAGCAGCCTGCAAGCCGCCTGCTGTTTACCATTTAAAGATGGCCATGACTGTTCTTCATGAACATCGGGGGGAGTCTTGGGGGGCTCATTGCCGGAAGCTTTGTGCCTTTTCATAAATCTTTTATACAGGCCACCCCAAAAAAGCCGATAGCCCAATACGGTTTTATCCGCGTCACGCTCATACTGTACGGATCGTTCTTCCGGGAACATGCCGTTTAAATATGACGACAGCTTTTCTTCATTGAAACTCTCGTAACCCGACTTCTCCGTCCACATGCTAAAGCCGTCCTGAACCGCGGAAAGTATGATGGCGGGAATATCCGACGCTTGGCAGTGTGACACGAAATGCCCGTAAGCGTTGTCGTTGCAGCATACGACGGCAAAGTCCGCCTGATCCGTCAGCCATGAACTGACCGTATCCGTTTGGCTTCCTTTTCCCTCAATTACGGATAGTCTGGAAAAACCCGCGCCGCCAACAGTATCACCGCAAGCCACGCCAATGGCTTCATACTCCGGAAAATGTTCGCGCAGCGCTTCAATTAATTCAGCGCTGCCAAGCTCCGGTGAACCAAGGAAGCGTATGTTAACCTGTCCCGGTATAAAATCGTAAGCTTCGGAAGCAAATTTCCGGGCGCTCCTTTTTGTAATATCAATGATTCGCTTAAGCTTTGCCGTTAGCGACGCCGTTCTCTTCTGATCCGGCGGCAGCTCGCCAATGATCGCTATTTGAATCGTTAAGGCTTGTTCTTCCGCAGCGCTCATTTTGCAGCCCTTTCTATCTTAAATCCCAGCTTCAGCAGCACTTTGACCGTTTCCAGCGCTGTACTCATATCATATGCGCGCTCAGAAGCCGACAGCTCCTCATAAGGAATCAGATTTTGGTGCGTTTTTTGGGCCTCATCAGTAATGTTGCCATAGGTATAGCCGTCTCTTATTTTACCGCTTGCCCATACCTCATGCGTATTCCTTGACAGTATTTCGGCAACCTCAAGCACGCCTAAAGGCACAGATATATTTGATGTGTCAATCGGGTGTGGTATATATCCCATATTGCCCTCCAAAAAAACGGTGTTGACCTATGGTAAATACTACATAGGCAAATTATACTTTGCGCATATGATCATGTCAATTTATTCACCGCTTATCCCTGCGGCCTGTCATCCGCCTGTAATCAAAGGTACCCGCGCATAATACACCCGCAGAGAATCACCGATCATTTTGTGATGGTTCGCGAAATAAAAACAGGCATCACGGTGGGTAAATGCCCGCTAATTTCAACTTATGAGAAGTGCGCGTTCTTCATGCGGATGTCGTCGCCGAGGCTGCCGCGGAGGCCGTATCGGAAGGCGCTGCCTCAGACGATGCGGCGGGCGTCGGGTCGGTCACGATGCCGTTGAGCCACTCAGAAGCGAATGTGAGCATGATGCCTTCGCCGCTCCAGACCATATCTTCGGCGGCGGCGGTGATATTTTCAAACTTTTTACCGTACTTTTCAAATACTTCCTTTGGCTGCTTGCCGTAAAAAGAGGGCGCAACGCAGATATAGCCCTTCATATCCACCACACCGGAAAGCTGCTCCGCGGTGAGGGTGAACTGCTGGCTTATTTCGTCCTGCGTTTTCGCGAACCCAATATGATCAATCACCGTGCCGTCCTGCGCGACTACCGAGATGTCGATCCACGTGCCGTTCATGATATCCGTCGTGCCTGATACCGTAATTACATTGCCGTTTTTAGATATCGTGCAGCTTCCGGTAACCGGATATGTGACGGCGTTTGCCGTGGGCATAGGCTTTGCCAAAGACGTTATGCTGCCGCAGCCCGCAAGAGCGGAGATGATGAGCAGAATCGACAGCAGCCCGGCCAGCCATTTCAAGCGAATCTTTCGCATAAGTTACCTCTTAAAAATGATCGTTGGCTATCAGTATACCTAAAATGCACGGCGATGTAAAGTGAAAAACTGTTTAAGCGGCATTAAGCCGGTTTATATAATGTTTGAATTGTTGCATTTCGAGGGGAATCGTATGGCAATCAAACGAAAATATCTGGGCGAACTGCTCATCAGCACGGGCATGATCACCCAAGCGCAGCTTGAGGAATGCTTAAAAGAACAGAAGACCTCCGGCGAGCGGCTGGGCAAGATACTGCGCAAAAAGGGCTACGTAACCGAGCAGCAGCTCATGGAAATCATGGAATTTCAGCTTGGCATACCGCTAATCAACTTGGATACGGCGGTTTTTTCCCATTCTCTCGCAAAATATATGCCGGTTGCCCTCGCCAAAAAACATAAGATGCTGCCCGTAAAAGTGGATGGCGGCAAGCTTTACATCGCCATGAGCGATCCGCTCGATTTCATCGCGCTGGAGGACGCGAAAATGGTCTCCGGCCTTGAGGTGCTGCCGATGATTTCCCCGGAGCACGCGATTGAAACAGGCATCAACAAGGTGTACGGCAACGAATATGCCGAAACGGCGATCAAAGAGCTCTCGGAGGAAAAGGAAGCCGAGGATATAGACCTTGACGAAGACTCCGCCAACAAGATCAGCAACGCGCCCATCGTGCGGTTGGTTAACTCGATATTCGAACAGGCAGCCAAAGCAAAGGCAAGCGACATCCACGTGGAACCCGGCGAAACCGAGGTGCGCGTGCGCGTACGTATCGACGGGCAATTGGTCACGCTGCTTACGATCCCTAAAAAAGCGCAGTCCGCCGTCATCACTCGCCTGAAAATTATAGGCAACATGGACATCGCGGAAAAACGCATACCGCAGGACGGCCGCTACAAGCTCATCGTGGGGGGCAACGAAATCGACATCCGTATGTCGAGCCTGCCCACCGTGCACGGCGAAAAAATCGTCATGCGCCTGCTCGATAAACAGAACTTTTTGATATCCAAAGACAAACTCGGCTTTACGGAGAACAACATTAAAAAGTTTGACGAACTGATCAAAAACCCGCACGGCGTCATACTCATCACGGGGCCGACCGGAAGCGGTAAATCGACCACCATGTACGCTATGCTGAGCGAGCTTAACAAGGTGACGGAAAATATCATCACGGTGGAAGACCCTGTGGAATATTCGATGCCGGGCATCAACCAGGTGCAGGTAAACACCAAGGCGGGGCTCACGTTCTCCTCCGGTCTGCGCTCCATACTGCGCCAGGACCCCGACATCATCATGATCGGCGAGATTCGCGATCAGGAAACGGTGGATATCGCAATCCGCGCCGCAATCACCGGCCATCTCGTCTTGTCTACGATCCACACCAACGACGCCCCCGGCACGATATCGCGCCTTATCGATATGGGCGTTCCAAGCTACATGCTCGCCGCGTCGATGGTGGGAATACTCTCCCAGCGCCTCGTCAAAAAAATATGCCCGTTCTGTAAAACAGAATACACGCCCAGTAAGTTCGAACTGCACGCGGCCGGCCTGCCCGGATCGTACAATAAACAGATATACGCCGGGAAGGGATGTTCTTATTGCAGCGAAACAGGCTATAAGGGCCGCATGGCCGTGCACGAGATACTCGTGATCGACCGTGAGGTGCGCGATATGATCACAAACGAGGCCAGCATCGACGACATCCGGGACTATGCGATTAAAAAGCAGCGCATGAGCACCGTCGCCGCGGGATGCATCGATCTTATGGAGCGAGGCGAAACCACGATACAGGAAGTTATCCACACCGCATATGCGTATAAAGGAGACAGCGAATGAACCTCATCACCCTGCTCGAAAAGGCAACCACACTCGACGCCTCCGACGTCCATATCACCGTTGGCATACCGCCTATGGCGCGCATCAGCGGCAGCTTAACGCCGCTGGAGGAATTTATGGTGACGCCTGATATTTCGCTTTCGTTTGCGAAGGAGATCATGACCGAAAAGCAGTGGGGCACTTTTTTAGAAACAGGCGAGTGTGACTTCTCCATATCCGTTCCGGGTAAATACCGTTTTCGCGTCAATACGTTCAGGCAGCGCCAAAGCGTCGCCATCGCGCTGCGCCTTATCAAGAGCAGCCCGCCCAATATCAACGAGCTGGGCCTGCCGCCCATCGTCACATCGCTGTGCGGCTACAACCGCGGTATCATACTCGTCACCGGCCCGACAGGCAGCGGAAAATCGACCACGCTCGCATCGATGATCGACTATATCAACCATCAGAGGAGCGCGCACATCATCACGCTGGAAGACCCCATTGAATACCTGCACCGGCATAAAAAGTGCATCGTCAACCAGCGCGAGATCGGCGTGGATACGCACAGCTACGCCGCGGCACTGCGCGCCGCGCTGCGCGAAGACCCCGACGTGATACTCATCGGCGAGATGCGCGACTTAGAGACCATAGGCATCGCGCTGACTGCGGCCGAAACCGGCCATCTCGTGCTATCCACGCTGCACACCACGGGCGCAGCCAAGACAATCGACCGTATTATCGACGTGTTCCCGCCGTTCCAGCAGCAGCAGGTCCGCATGCAGCTTTCGATGACGCTCGTCGGCGTATTATCGCAGCAGCTGCTGATTTCCACCGACGGCAAAAGCCGTGTGATGGCAATGGAAACGCTGATCGCGACCTCTGCCGTACGGAATCTGATACGCGAAAACAAGATCCATCAGGTAGCGAGCACGATGCAGTCTTCCGCCTCAAGCGGAATGCAGCTCATGGATAACGCGCTCGCACAGCTCTACCGCTCGGGCAAGATCACGCGCGAGACAGCATATACCTATTCAATGGACAAGAACTATATATCGACGCTGCTGTAAGCGGGGCGGAGGTGACGAGCAATCAAATACTTATATAAGGCGGCCAACCGGGAAGGACAGACTGTGGAAGGCGTGATTGAGGCGGCGGACAGAAAAGCCGTGCTTTTCGTGCTGCGCGCCAAAGCGCTTTACCTTCTGGACCTCAATGAAGTGGCATCCAAGACTTCAATCAATATCACGATCGGCTCAGCCAAGATACCTAAAAAAACGCTCGCTGTATTCTGCGCGCAGTTCGCGAGCATACTGAAAGCGGGCGTGCCGCTTGTGCAGGCGATCAACATCATGAATGAGCAGACCGAACACAAGCAATTAAAAAAGATACTGCAGAACGTCACCGACGACCTGCAGAGCGGCAAAGGGCTTTCTGAGGCGCTTTCGGAACACGAAAAGGCGCTGCCCGCCATCATGATCAAACTCATTGAGGCGGGCGAGATGAGCGGCACGCTGGACGAGTCGCTGGAGCGGCTGGCATTGCAGTTTGAGAAAGACTACAAGCTCGCGCGGAAGATCAAAGGCGCGATGATGTACCCCGCCATCGTAGGCGTGGTGGCTCTGCTTGTTGTGATATTTCTGCTCGTATTCGTTTTGCCCACATTTAAGGGGATGTTCGCGGGCATGAACGCTGAGCTCCCGGGCATTACGAAATTCATGCTTTCGGTTTCGGACGCAGTCACAAAAGGATGGATATACATATTGGGCGGCGTCATACTGGTTTACGCAGGATTTCGGTTCTATAAAACATCCCCCCAGGGCAGGCTTCAGCTTGATGGGATGAAGATAAAGCTCCCGGTTATTAAAAAATCAATGACGCGCATACTGACGGCACGCTTTGCGCGCACGTTGGCGACACTGACCGCCTCGGGCGTATCGCTGACGCAGGCACTGCGCATCGGCTCTAAAGTGGTTGCCAACAAGGTGGCCGAAAACAAGCTGCTCGATATTGAGGAGCAGGTGAAGCGCGGCCGGTCGCTGTATATGACCATCAGCAACGAACCGATTTTCCCCAACATGCTCATGCACATGGTCAAGATCGGTGAGGAATCGGGGACGCTCGACCAGATGCTCGAAAAAGCGGCGGATTATTTTGAGGAGGAAGCTGAGGATTCGATTACCAAGCTAACCTCGCTGCTGCAGCCGATCATGCTCATCTTCGTTGCGGTGATCGTGCTGCTCATCATGCTCTCGGTCATGCTGCCCATGTTCTCCATGTACAGCACCCTGGCAAAATAGCGGATATCATGCCGTCCGTAATTCAGGGCTGACCGGCAAGACAGAAAAAAATAAATAAAAAATGTTTCAGTATATAAAATACGGTTTATATAGTACACGTAATCTTGTAATACATTGCGCGCAAGCGAAAGGAGAAAAACATGTTTAATCTTAAGAGAAACAAAAAGGGCTTCACGCTCATCGAGCTCATCGTCGTCATCGCCATACTTGCAATTCTGGCTGCTATCGCCATACCGTCGTTCATCGGCATCACGCAGACAGCAGACAAAAACGTTGCCATGGCCAACGCCACGGCAATCGCCACCGCGATCAATACCTACAACGCACTTCATCCGGACAGCATGGTTACTGATACTAATATTGCTTCCTACGATGCCTTTTCAACCAAACTTGGTACTGACCTCGCGGTAAAGGGTCTAACGCAGGATCAGTACGCTAAGGCGATGGTGTATCTCAGTTATACCGACAATGTGGCAACCGTAAATCAGGCAGCTACCGCCGCATCCCCCGCAACGAGCGGCTGATAAACGAGAGTAAATCACGTTCATAAAGTAAGCGGAAGGAGTAATCCCTCCGCTTTTCTTTCCCGTTAATATTTGGTCTTCCATACACAACCGCGCGCTTCGGGTGTATAATGCAAAGGTAATAAATCATCAACAAGGACAGACCATGAATACAAAACCCAAAACAGACGGAGCCGTCAAGGCGTTTATTTCTTATTACCGCCCCCATAAGGGGCTTTTTGCGCTCGACATGGCCTGTGCGCTTTTGATCGCGGGCATAGACCTTTGCTTTCCGCTCATCACGCGCTATGCCATGACGCGCCTGTTGCCCGAAAGCGCGTATACCGCCTTCTTCCTCGTCATGGGCGCGCTCGTACTCGCGTACCTGCTGCGCAGCGGTCTCGATTATATCGTGACGTACTGGGGCCACACACTTGGCGTGCGCATGGAGGCCGATATGCGGCGCGATCTGTTCACACACCTGCAGACGCTGCCTTTCCGCTTTTTTGACAAGCACCGCACAGGGCATCTGATGTCGCGCGTGACGACCGACCTGTTTGACATCACCGAGCTTGCGCACCACGGCCCGGAGGATCTGTTTATCTCTCTCGTCACCATCATCGGCTCGTTTATCGTGATGCTCACCATGAGCCCGGCGCTCGCTTTGGTGCTGATCGTGCTCGTGCCGGTGGGCGTAGTGTTCATGCTGCTGCTGCGCAAACGCATGATGTCGGCCTCGCAGAAGGTGAAGGAGCGCACCGCGGGCATCAACGCGGGGCTGGAATCCAGCATATC
>CAZLRM010000018.1:0-17754 GCA_964561895.1 uncultured Christensenellaceae bacterium
AGCGTGAAGTGGGGGAGGCCAAGCCGCAGCGTACGTGCGGAAGGCCCCTTGCCGATCACGATGTCGAGCGCATAATCCTCCATCGCGGGGTATAAAACTTCCTCGACGCTGCTGTTTAAGCGGTGGATCTCGTCGATGAACAGCACGTCGCCCTTATTCAAGTTGGTCAGTATCGATGCGAGGTCGCCCGGGCGCTCGATAGCGGGGCCGGAGGTCACGCGTATGTTCGTGCCCATCTCGGAAGCGATGATGTACGCGAGCGTCGTTTTGCCAAGCCCCGGCGGGCCGTAGAGCAGCACGTGATCCAGCGACTCTCCGCGGTTCTTCGCGGCTTCCATGAACACCTTGAGATTATCCTTGGCCTTTTGCTGGCCCACATATTCGTCCAAAATTGCGGGGCGCAGGCTGCGCTCCGTCGTTTCTTCTTCCTCGCTGGTTTTCGCCGATACGATGCGGTCTTCTTCCATTAGAATACCCCTTACGCGCCCATACGCTTAAGCGCGATTAATATGAGTTCTTCTGCGGTGCCGCCGAGGTTCTTGACGGACGATACCGCGCGCATTGCCTCAGTGCGGTTGTAGCCCAGCGCGACGAGCGCGCTCACGGCTTCGGCTTCCTTGTCCACCGGGCCTGCGGGCGCTTCCGTGCCGCCCTCCAGCGCTTCGGTGGCGGCGATCTTTTCCGCGAGGTCGATGATGATACGCTGCGCGGTCTTCTTGCCCACGCCGGGTATCTTCTGGAACGCGCCTTCGTCGGACGTGATGATCGCCGCGGCGATATCGGATATCTTCAGCGCGGAGAGTATCGCGAGCGCGACCTTGGGGCCGATGCCCGAAACGCCCGTGAGCCGAACGAACATCGCGCGCTCCTCCGGCGTGAAAAAGCCGTATATTATGTGCGCGTCCTCGCGGATCACAAGCTGGCAAAACAGCTTCGCTGTCTGCCCGGTCTTGATATGCAGCAGAGACTGCGCGGAGGTATGCACGCGGTAGCCCACGCCGCCCGCGTCGATCACCGCGGTATCGCGGCTCGTTTCAGTAATCTCGCCTTTGATATAATCGTACATGGCACACTTCCTTATTTGATGCGGAAAGTATCCGCGAACCGGCTGGAATGCGCGTGGCACAGCGCGCACGCGACCGCGTCCGCCGCGTCGTCCGGGCGGATGATGCTGTCCATGCCGAGCAGCAGGCGAACCATCTCCTGTACCTGCTTTTTCTCCGCATTGCCGTAGCCCACGACGGCCTGCTTGATCTGCTTGGGCGTATACTCGAACAGCGCCGCGCCCGTGCCGAACGCCGCCGCCATCGCGACGCCACGCGCCTGCGCAACCTGTATCACCGTCTTTATGTTCTTTCCCGCGAACAGCTCTTCGAACGCCACGCAGTCGGGGTCGTACTTGACGATGAGCTCACGCATGCTGTCGTGCAGCTTGGAGAGCCGCAGCGGCAGCGGAGTGCCCGCCTCCGTGACGATCACGCCGCATTCGAGCAGCCGCGACTTGTCTTTTTCATATTGTAACACGCCGTAGCCCATCAGCGCGAGCCCCGGATCGATGCCGATGATGACCATATTGCTTTAAATCAACAATGCAGGGGCGGCCATGAGCCGCCTGTGTTTTGCCGTTTTAGCCCTTTCGATTGATACCATCATGATAAATGCTGCCAGTGTTTCTGTCAAACGTTTCGGGGGACAGGGGGATGCTAAAGCAGGTTGTTGCCACAGCGGCGGAATGGAGGTATATTTAAAGAGTCCCATATACTGCCGCAAATATTGAACCACAGGGAGAGACTTATGAACGGATGGAACGATGCGCCGGATAAGCAAACGCAGGATTGGCTGCTGGAAGAAAGTAACCCCTCCGTACGCTGGTTGACGCTGAAAAACCTGATGGATAAACCCGAAGAAGAGCTTATCGGCGAGAGGCAAGCCATTATGAGAACCGGAAAGGTGCCGCAGATACTCAGCATGATGAGCACGCAGGAGTATCAGCAAAATCTGCCAAGGTTCTATAGGGATAAGTACACGGGGCTTTCATGGCAGCTGCTGATATTAGCCGAGCTTGGCGCTTCCAAAACCGCGGAGGTGGAAGCGTACTGCGAAACCATGCTCGCAAATTCGCAGGAGAAGGAGAGCGGCGCGTTTGCGATGGAGACGAGCGTCAAGCAGGGCGGAGGAAGAAAGAGCACCACGATACCCTGCCTGACGGGCAATATGATATTCGCGCTTTCGCGGCTGGGCTATGCCGGGGATGAGCGCGTACTCAAAGCCGCGGAATGGCTTGCGGAGAATCAGCGCTATGACGACGGGGACGGCGCACCGTCCGGCAAGCCCGCGTGCTGGGGAGACCACAGCTGCTACATGGGCGCGGTCAAAGCGCTCAAGGGTTTTGCGGCGCTGTCGCCCGCGAGACGTTCGGAGAAGGTGAGAGATTCCATCAACCAGGGCGCGGAATTTTTGCTGAAGCATCATGTTTACATGCAGAGCCACAACCTATCAAAACCCATGAAACCCGGCTGGACGAAGTTTTCGTTTCCGCTGATGTATCAGACGGACGCACTCGAAATGCTGCTGATACTGGGGCAGCTTAATATCCGGGATGAGAGGATGCGCGAGGCGGCGGAACTTGTGAGGCAAAAGCGGGACGCACAGGGGCGCTGGCTACAGGAGAGTACCTTCACAGGTAAGTTCCTGACAGACATTGAACCAAAGGGGCAAAGCAAATGGATTACGCTAAGAGCGCTGGAAGCGCTGAAGAGATACTCGGGAAGTTGAAGATTGCGGCTGGACGCCGGAGGCATGACATTATATTGACAATAGATATAATAAATGTTACAGTGCATATGGATTTACCGTTAGGATTTTAATATAAGCAGGGAGGAAATATTTTATGAATATCGGCATTATTGTATATTCACAGACGGGGCATACGCTGCTCGTTGCGGAAAAGCTGGCGGACGCGTTGAAAGCAAAAGGCCATTTGGCTGTCATCGAGAGAGTGACTATAGAGGGGGAGATTGCGCCGCAGCAGCCGGTCAAGCTGAAATCAGCTCCCGACACGGGCAAATACGACGCGCTTGTATTCGCGGCGCCTGTGATGGCGTTTTCACTGAACCCCGCGATGAAAGCGTACCTTTCGCAGGTAAAGGGCATCAGCGGCAAAAAAGCGGGTTTCCTGGTTACGAAGCAGTGGCCTTCCAAGTGGACGGGCGGCAGCGCGGCGGCCAATACGATGAAAGCCCTCGTAGAAGCACAAGGCTGCGCTGCGGGCGCGTCGGGTATCGCGGGCTGGGGCAAAGATGAGGCGAAGCGCGAAACACAGATAAAAGCCGCGGTTGAAGCGCTGTGCGCAATGTTCTGATATGAAGACAAAATATAGAGTGCTGATCATCATCGCGGCGGCGGCCGCGGTGCTTGTTATCGCGTGCGTCATCGCTGTATCAGCCATGAACAAAAACCTTGAGGCGTTAAACAATGTAGAGGTAATGGATATCGACTTATCCACAGTAGCCGACGGGACATACAAGGGCAGCGCCGGCGCGTTCCCGGTGACGGCGGAAGTGCGAGTTACCATCAAGAGCCATGCGATAACGGATATCGAACTGGTTAGCCACAGCCACGGGCCGGACCATGGGGCGGATGCGATCATCGGCACGGTTATCGATGCGCAGTCACTGAACGTCGACGCCGTTTCGGGCGCTACGACAAGCAGCAAAGTCATACTGCTCGCGATAGAGGACGCGCTTACAAACTACACAGAATATTAAGAGTTAAATAACAGCGATTATTCTTGAATTATCATATCGCTCAGGCGCTGCGCGATTTCTTTCATATCCGAAAAGTATGAAGGGATGAGTATTTGATCGGCTGTCTCGGTATCGTGTCTGTTTATCTCCGGATCATAGATGATTTCCACGGCGATTTTTCCGTAGACGAGTAATCCTTTCTACGTTCTCTTGATGCGCGTTACATCGGAAATAGAATAAAGCGTATGATAGACATTTTTATAAATAACCATTTCAACCGGAAACTTCCGATCAGGCGAAATAGACAGTTGGCTGTGACTTTCATATCTGCGATGCCGGAGAATTGAATTAATATTACATGAAGTGTAAAGTAGCGGGAATATTATTAAAAATCTTAAGACCCCTGCTCTGAAAGCAGAATGTTCATCGCTGAGAAAGGTTTGGAACGTATAACCGAGTATTCCTAATACCAATATCCCGCAAGCCATTACAACGAGTGTGGAACATACAAAATCCAGCAGAATTTTTATTGTTATATATTTTACATGCGCCTTTAAGCTGTATGAGTATCTCAATTGAATATCCTCCGTCCCAGCATTGCCGTATTTTTTATCCTGTGCTTGATTAGTTATTTGGCCGAAATATCCACCACCACGATCTCGGGCGGGTCGAATATGCGCGGCAGAGCGTTGCCTGCCCCCGCGCCGCGGCTCACGATCATCGTCGTGCCGTCAAAGTCATATCTGCCGCCCGCATACTTTGGCAGCCAGCCCTGATCGGGTGCGAACAGCCCGTTGACGAGCAGCGGGACGCGCACCTGCCCGCCGTGCGTATGGCCGGAAAGTATCAGGTCAAAATCATACTGCAGATACGCGTTGATGTATTCGGGCCTGTGGGCGAGCAGCACATTGTAAGTGTCACTGTCCAGATCGGAGAAGCGGTTAAGCAGCGCCTCCTCGCTGCCGAGGGCAAGCAGCCAAGGGTCGTCCGTATAATCGAAAATCTCCGGGTCGTCGATACCGCATAGGCAAACGCGCATGCCGCCAATGGTAAGCGCCTCGCTTTCGTTGTCCAGCACGGTGATGCCATGGCTTTCAATCATATCGTGAATCTCGTCGTACGCGCCCGTCCAGTACTCGTGGTTGCCCGAGACGTAATACGCAGGCGCGATATCCGAAACGCCCCGAAAAAACATCTCCGCGCCGTACAGTGGTTCCCCGTCGTCCGCGATGTCGCCCGGGAGCGCGATGATGTCGGGCTGCTGCGCCGCAATCATATCGAGCAGCGGCTGCTGGTCTTCACCCCATAATCGGCTGTGAAGGTCCGCAATGACAGCGATACGCACGCTGCCGGAAGATATCTTGCCGCTTTGAACCTCATAACTTTGCAGTATTAAGCCACCGTAAAACGCCCAAACTGTAAGCCCGAATACCACAGCAAAAATGAGGGCTAACCGCAGCCGCTTTTTGAGCTCCCTCCTGGTGGGAGCATTTCGCAATTCAGTATCTGTTGTGTTCAAAGAGCCTGAATTAGTGTGCATGGCATTATTATACAATCAGAAGAAGGATTTGAGAACCTGAAAATGTACAAAAAAGTATGAACCGCGTATTATTTATGCTTTGCTTTCACAAACATACTAAGTTTAATGTTCTTTATCGGCGCGATGAGCAGCACGATGATCTGTGCCGGTATGCCGATGAGAAACACCAGCCACATGTCGGGCGAATGAAACGACAGATAGATGCAAACGAGCACTGACCAGATCATCATCGATATGATCAGAAGGTTCATTTTACCCCTGCCCCAGATCGAATTAAATATCAGCAGCACGGTCAGTGCCAATGGAATCGCGTAGATAAAGATCATCCATGAAGGGCTGCATATCTCAAGCGACAGCAGGCCGGACAGTACGTACAATATGGTGGCCACTAAAAATACGCTTGCCGCGCAGATCAGCGTAATCACGAAACGGTTCCATTTTAGAAAGCGGGAGACTGTGAAGGCAGGGGGCTTAGCCTCCGTGTGCGCGTTTTCCAAGAGGTAGCTGATGGGTACATTAAACAGCCCGGCCATATCGTTCAAAACGGTGATATCGGGGATGGACTCGGCGCGCTCCCACTTGGATATCGCTTTATCCGAATAATTGAGCTGCCGGGCAAGCTCTGTTTGAGTCCAGTTCATAGACTTTCGCAGATTTGTGATATTGCATGCAATCGTCAGTTTTATGTCCGGTTCCGCCATAGTGCGAGCATACTCCTTGAAAAATCGGTCTTTTGAAGTATAACATATACCTTATCAACAATCAAACAAGTTTAAAAAAGGCTCTACTCCTGGTAGAATCGCGGTTTGTTTCTCTACATTTATGGGTAACATTTTTGAGAGAAGCGATATTCAAATATAGAGTGACGAAGCGGAAGGTTTACTATACGTTTTAAGCGGAAGGTTTACCATGCGTATTATTTATGATAGTATCGCAATAATCAGGAGTTTAATATGAACCAGTATGTGATTACCTGCTGTTCAACAGCGGATATGCCGGAGGCGTTTTTCCGGGACAAGGAGATTCCGTTCGTATGCTTTCATTTCACAGTAAACGGTAAGCAGTATCCGGACGACCTCGGGAAAACGATGCCGTTTAAACAGTTTTACGATATTATGAGGACGGGCGCGCAGCCCACCACCTCACAGGTTAACGTGGACGAATTTACCGGTTTTTTTGAGCCTTTCTTAAAGGACGGCAAGGATGTGCTGCATGTCAGCTTGTCCTCTGGAATATCAGGCGCGTACAACTCGGCATGCGTCGCGCAGCGGGAATTGTCTGCAAAGTATCCGCAAAGGAAAATCGCGATCGTGGATTCGCTGGGCGCGTCCTCGGGCTACGGTATGCTCATGGATATGCTTGCCGGTGTGAGGGACGGCGGCGCGACTTTTGACGAGGCCTATGCGTGGGTGGAGAAAAACAAGCTCACCATCCACCACTGGTTCTTCTCATCCGATCTGACGTTTTATATCAAGGGAGGCCGAATATCCAAAACGGCGGGTGTGCTGGGTACGATCCTTGGTATCTGCCCGCTGCTCAATATGGATGCCGCGGGGCATCTGATACCGCGCGATAAGGTTCGCTCCAAAAAGAAGGTAATCCGAGAGATCGTGGAGAGGATGAAGCAACATGCGCGTGGCGGCGAGAATTACTGCGGCAAATGCTTTATATCTAACTCGGACTGCATGGACGACGCGCTTGAGGTGGCTCGGATGGTGGAAGCGGCGTTCCCCAAAATGGATGGCAAGGTTTTAATCAACAGCGTAGGAACTGTGATCGGCTCGCATACCGGCCCGGGGACATTAGCGCTATTCTTTGAGGGAGATAAAAGGACGGATATCGTTGGAAAGGCGTAAGCCTTTTTATCTGTAATTAAAAAGGCTGCTCAGGCGATTTGCCGGGCAGCCTTTATGGTTCTATACTGAATTATGCTTTTAGCTTCTTTTTTGCGACGTTAACCATTTCAGCGAATGCCTTCTTATCGTTAACGGCCAAATCGGCCAGTATTTTGCGGTTAACCGTGACGCCGCCTTTCTTAAGGCCGTCGATCAGCCTGGAATAGCTGATACCGTTGTTTCTTGCTTCGGCGTTGATACGCGTAATCCACAGGCTGCGGTAGTCTCTCTTTTTGAGCTTCCTGCCGATATATGCAAAGCGCAGCGAGCGCATAACCGCCTCGTTGGCGGCGCGGAACTGCTTGGACTTTGCGCCAAAATAGCCCTTAGCCAGCTTCAGTATTTTTTTGTGCTTTTTGCGGGCGTTGACCGCCTTTTTAACTCTTGCCATTCTTATAACCTCCTGCGCAGCTTATTTGTAAGGAATCAGCTGTTTGATGTTTTTTTCCTCGACCGCGTCGATAAACGTACCCTTGCGCAGATTCCTCTTGCGTTTGGTGCTTTTTTTGTTCAGTATGTGTCTTTTGTAGGCTTTTGCGCGCTTGACCTTGCCGCTTTTGGTCAGCGAAAATCTTTTTGCTGCCCCTCTGTGGGTCTTGATCTTGGGCATTTTTCTTTTCCTCCTTGTTAGTTCTTTGGTGCCAATATCATGAACATGCTTCTGCCTTCAAGCTTTGCGCTTTTCTCCATGGCAGCACTGTCCGCGATTCTTTCATAAAACTCGTTCATCACGGCAACCCCCTGATCGGTATGCGTCATCTGGCGGCCTTTAAACCGCAGCGATACCTTTACCTTGTCGCCTTCCTTTAAAAATCCGGCGGCGCTTTTCGCTTTCACGTCCAGATCGTGCTTGTCGATCGTGGGCGAGAGGCGCACCTCTTTGAGCGTGATGACCTTCTGGTTCTTTTTTGCTTCCTTCTGTTTTTTTGCCTGCTCAAACCGGAACTTGCCGTAGTCCATGATTTTACATACGGGCGGCTGCGCGGCCGGTGAAATCATTACGAGGTCCAATCCCTTTTCATCTGCAATACCCATCGCCTCACGAGAAGACATGATGCCGAGCTGCTCGCCGCTGTCGGAAATGACACGGATGCTCTTCTCTCTGATCTGCTCGTTAATCTGATGTTCGTTTGCGATATGAAACACCTCCAATTCAATTTGCGTTATTCCATTAAATTTGCTAAAATGTACAGTACCGGCAAATAAAAAAACGGGTACCAATACCCGCTTCACACCCTTTAATGCCGACCGTGTCTGGCAATGCCGACAGGTGAGAAACGGGTAGTTTCTACTTTTTAGCATCATGATGCTACCATAAAAAAACCGTATTGTCAACGAAAAAACTTCATAAAACAATTAACCATTCATAAAGTATCTTCGAATTCTGCGGCGATACAATCAAAAATAAAAAATTTATAAAACCATTGATACATATTGATATATTGTTATAATTATCTATGTATGAATTTCTCACAGAGGATTATTATAGCAACGCAAAAAGAGGACGTATCAATGCCACAGCAGACAGATAGAAAGCCCCGGACCAGCACATTGCTTCAAAGACTGTTTAAAACGGCGAATCTGAAAGATTTTTTGGACAGAAATGAAGCTGATTTGCAGGCCCCCGAATTTCACGAATATATTGAAAAACTGTGTGCGGAAACCGATGAAAAGAAGGAGAGCGTAATCAAACGCGCTTCGATTGAACGGACTTACGGCCATCAATTGTTTAACGGCACGCGCAGGCCCTCAAGGGACAAGGTAATCCAACTGGTGTTTGGGTTTGGGCTGGATGTACAAGGCGCTCAAATGCTGCTGAAGATTGCGCAGAAAAGCCCGCTTTATCCCAGAATTAAACGCGACGCTGCCATCATATATTGCATCACCCATAAATACGGCATTATCGAAACACAGTCGATGCTGAGCGATTTAAATCTGAGTATGCTGGGAGACGAATGAACGATGGACAATAACGCGCTGAACGATTTTTTAAACAGCTTTGTTGAAAAAAGCTATCCGGAGGATTTCCTGAAGAAGTACGAACCCATGGAATGTCTCGCGAATACGCCGATGGGCGAGACGCTGCTCGTCAAAGACCGCCTGAACACATTCTATATCGCCAAATGCTATACCGATCCTTCCGTGCTTTCCAAAACGACGGAGAACGAACTGTTGAAAAAACTGCATCACGACGGGCTGCCCGCTTTTGTAGAGGAATACAAATGTGACGATATGCTTTGCGTGGTACGGCAATACGCAAAGGGAGTTCCCTTAAACCTCATTGTAAAACCGCTTTCTGAAACGCGGGCAGTATCCGTGATCATGCAGCTTTGCGATATACTGAGTTATCTGCATACCCAGACGCCGCCTGTAATCCACCGCGATATCAAGCCGCAGAATATCATACTTTGCGATAACGACAAGGTGATGCTGATCGATTTTGGCATATCGCGCATATACGATGAGAACGCGCGTGCTGATACGGTATTCTTCGGCACACAGGAATTTGCGCCGCCTGAGCAGTACGGATTCTCGCAAACAGACAGCCGCGCCGATATATTCTCGCTGGGCGTTGTACTTGCGTGGCTGCTGAGCGGCAAAACACGCATCGACGGTTTCACGTATAAAAACAAGCAGTTGGAGCGTATCGTGCGCAAATGTACGGCTTTTGCGCCTAAAGACCGTTATCGTGACGCGAAGGCGGTGAAACGCGCGCTCGGAAACGCAGATGGGCACAGGCAGAAAAAAGTGATCAAAGCTTGCTGCGCCGCTGCAGTGCTGATTGCGGCACTGGCTGCAGGATTTGCTCTCGGGCGTTTCACCGATGTCCGCCCGGCACTGTTCTACAACAATGCGTACGTCACGTTCTCTGAACCGCTCGTAGAAAAAGCGGTGAGGCTGCAGCTTGGCAAAACAAACGGGGAACCCATTAAGACTGAAGAACTCGATGAAGTCAGGGAGCTATATCTTTATGCCGATCAGGCGGCAAAGACGCAGGAGGAATTCTATCCGGTGCGCTCGCAGGTGGACAGCGGAGAAATTGCCGTAAGCGGGGAGACGATCACAAGCCTTGAGGATATCTCGAAGCTTAAAAACCTTGAGCGGCTCAGCCTGGGGCATGAGCGCTTTGAAGACATTTCACCGCTGGCAGCGCTGACCCGCCTTGAAGCACTGGAGATATATGGCTGCCCGATTGACAGCATTGAAACCATTCAAGCATTTTCACGATTGTATCATTTCACGCTGCAGCAGTGTGAAGTGACGGATCTTACTCCAATAGCAAGCTGCCCTGACATATCAGAATTAATATTGTGTGATTTGGATACGAAGGATTTCTCCGCGCTGGCCACGCTGGGGGATATCGGCTATCTGCACTTGATCAACGTGGATGCAAAAAGTTGCTTGCAGCACCTTAAAGGCAAGACGGTGGGGCAGCTTAAAATTTGCGGTGCGTCGCTTGCATCGGCTGAAAGCCTTGGCGGTATTAATGTGGAAGAGCTGATTATGGAGGATGTAAGCCTTAATTCTCTGTCGGGAATTGAGAAGCTGACGGGTTTAACAAAGGTTACGATCAAGAACATGCCGAGGCTGGGCCTTGCACCGCTGAAAGCGCTGCCTGTGCTTGAAACGCTGACACTGAACGAAGATATGCGCGAAGCCGCCGCCGATATAGAAGGAGAGGATTTCAAGATTAAATACGAGTAAAACGAAAAAACTACTAAAAAAAGCCGGTAGGTGTGCAGTCTGCACACCTATCGGCATTTTTTATTTGCTATTATATAGTTGTCAATGACAATCTGTCATGGCGATTACGTTATTGGAGGGCTGCTTAATGCTTGAAATCCTGGCGATCATATGGCTTTGTAATAAGAACAAAGCCAGAGCGCTTGCGCGTGGCCGCAAACCGGGCGGTTTTGTCGGAGCTACGGTTGCGCTGTGGTTCGGGCTGGAATTTATCGGTGCTTTTATCGGCGGCATGGCAGGATTTGAGACGTTGGGCATATACCTGCTTGCATTCGCATTCGCCGTCATCGGAGCCATAATCTCTGTTCTGATCGCAAAGAACTGCAAACCGGGCGACTATGTGGCTCCGGATAAAGCGATGGTGCAAAGCGCCGCGTACAGCGCGCCTTTGGCCGCGCCGTCACGAGTCGATATCGTACGCGAATCCAGCATGGTAGGCGCGATTGTAAGCTGGTCATTTACGCTTAACGGTCAGCCAATCGGCAGCCTGGGTAACGGCAAGACAATGACGGTATATACGAACCAGAGCCAGAATGTGCTGGTTGCGACGGACGCCTACGGCACTTCGATCGCCCCCTTCGTGTTCGGCGCGCTAAGCGGCGGATATACAGAATTGCACTTCAAAATAAACCGATTTGTGCCGGAAAAGAGCAGAGGGTTGCTTGCGGCAGGCACTCCCCAGCCTGCCCCAGCAACGCCTCAGCCCCAAGGCGCTCCGCAGCCTGTAAAGCCGGTATTCTGTTCGGCATGCGGCACGAAACTGACGGAAGGTATGCAATTCTGTCTTCAATGCGGCGCACGCTGCGATGTGGCCTTGCAGAACGCGGTACAAGATGCCGAGAATGTCCCAAATGGGGGCGAACCCGCCGCAATGGTTCAGCCGATAGCGGGTGTTTCCCCTCCCGTAGCGGTACGCGCGCAGGAACCGCCGGTTCACCAGCCTGTTCGGGCGCTATGGGCAGCGGTAATCGCTTTCGGGGTGTGGTTGCTTATGCTGCTGCTTCAATGCGCGATGGGGAAGGGTACGCTGATAAACACGTTCGCCCTATATATGATGACCAACATCATGCTGGGCGCGGGTGCGTATCTGATGATACAGCGCGGAGTCAAGCTTAAGCTTATTGCTGCGGGCATACTGCTGGCGGAAGCGCTGATGATCACATTTAACCAGACTGTCATTATACTTGCAAATAAAACAATGGGCAGCATGTCGGGCTTCTTCAGGTTTTATGAGATTTGGCCAGGCTTGGGTTTTGCGCTCATCTTCAGCGCGATTGTGGCTGGAGTTACGCTGCTTTTCTCCAATATCTGGCGCAACACTCTGGATACTAAACGTATCAGCATTGCAGGATGGATAGCGGCGGGCGCTACCTGTCTGTACGGAATAATCCGCATGACGGTACTCTACCTGCCTGCTGTCAGTTCGGGCTTATACCCGGCTGCAAGCTTTGCAATAACGATCATCGGTTATATATTGGATGCCGCCGCGACAGGGCTTACAGTCATGGTTTTGACGCGGATTTCTCGGCAGCGCAAAGAAAGGCTGCGTCTTTCCGTTTGGGCGATAATCTGGTGTACGCTTTGCAGCCTTGCCATGCTGGCTTCGCTGATCTTCGGCTTTGCGGACAAATACCCAACGCCCGTGTTACTGATACTGCAGCTTGCGGCGCTGGCGGGCTTTATACTGCTGCTCTGCGGAAAACGCGAGGGGTTCTTTATATCGCTAATTGCCGTATCGGTATACCTGCTGAGCACATTTGAAACCTCTCTGCGAGGCGTGCTGTACGGTTCGCCCGAATACATCGCGGCAATGCTGGGCGCGGTTGCGGGCGCGGCCAACCCGGTAATCACATGGTTTTCTATCAGGGGCGCATGGCTGCAACAGAATGTGCAGATGCCCGTAATAGAACCCATACAGCAAAAACAGGTAAAGAAGTTCCCGAAAGCGGCCGCAATTGTGATGCTGGCCATCGGCGCGGGGCTTTTGACATTGCCGCTTCCTTTCATTATTGAATCCGGATACGCGGAGGGAATGGGGGTATGCCTGCTGATTGGGGCTGCGGTGACGGCGTTATCGGTTTGGGCGGTGGTGTCACTGTTCGGAAAAAGAAGCCGATACTATAAGTGGCTGGAGATATTGATGCAGGTATTATTCTGGATGCTGTGCGCCCTGGTTGCGGGAACGGTGATCGTCAGTCTGCTGAATTAATACATAAGGACTTTAAAGCTGCGCCGCATCGAAGGCAATACAAAAGCCTCGGCAGTGGCAGAGACATTTTAATTAAATAACATCAGGAGGAATACAACATGAGAAGGCTTGGATTGGTTTTAGCAGCGTGCATGATCGCGGCGATGATTTGCGGCTGCGGGAACGCAGGAGTAGCATCGGAAGCTACATCATCGGGCAGTGAGGCAGACACGGTGGCGGCGATAGATGCAGGCAGCGAAGCGGCGGAAGCGGCGGATACGGCGCGTGAGAGCGGGAAACCGGCATACGCTCCCGGGGAGTCTGACGTATCCACACTGGAAGAGCTTAAAACTGCTGCGGCGGATATGGCCAATACGAAGCTGCATATCGCAGCCGATATCCGCGTTCCGGAGAAATATACGCTGGAGCGTGCGGGCGACTTGGAGATAGTCATCGATGAAGGCGTTGCGATTTCCGTCAGCGGAGAATTTGAAATTGTGAATTGCATATTAAGCAATAACGGAAACATAACAGTGTCCGGCATTTTCGTATATGGTCTCACAAATTTTAACAATAACGGAGCACTGACGGTGGAAAACGGCGGCTCGGTGACATGCGGCCAGAGCAATGCGAGCAGCAGCGGAAGCGTGACGGTGAAAAAAGGCGCAGAGTTCTTTATTGAGCGCGGCACGGTATTTGGCAACGCGGGTGAGCTTATTAACGATGGCTATACATGCGTACAGGACGGCGGACAACTCAACGATCAGGGCGGTTCGGTTGTAAACAATGGAACGATGGATATCAATTCTTACTATAATGGCGATATCACAGCGATTACCGGTACGGGCACATTGAACGACAACCGCGAACAGGGATAAGTGCTTCAGCGCATTAAAAAATCAGCAGCAGGCGCTGCGGAACAGGAAAACTGAAGATGAACGATTTCACAAAACTTTATACTGTTCATGACGGCTGGGATATTGAAAAGATAGATCAGGCGGCGCGGCAGGTCGAGGCAGTCAAAGATAATAAGGAACTACTGCGTATCGCGCAGGATGACAATTATCATACGCGGACAAGACTGGCAGCGGTAAAGGGGATTTCTGATACGCGCCTATTGCTGGAGCTTGGGCTCAATGAATACGACGGTATGGTCGCGGCAGAGGCGGTTAAAGCCATACCCGATGAAGCCGTGCTGGCGAGTATCGCCGAATCCGCGCGCAGCCAGTACGCAAAAATCACAGCCGCAGCGAAGATTTCCGACCCCAAGCAGCTGGCCGCGATTGCCGCCGATAATGATTGTGTCAAAGCAAGGGGAGAAGCCATTAAAAAGCTGCCGTATGCGGGAAACGAAACGCTGCTGAATGAGCTTGCGCTAAAAGATTATTATGATGATATTCGGGAGGCGGCAGCGGAAAAAGTTGAGGATCCATCCATACTTATGGATATCGCTTTAAAGGAGAGCGGCTTGGCTGTTATATGCCATAAAGCGCTTATAAAGCTGGCGAAACCCGAAAAAACCACGCATGCGGCAAAAAACGCTGATTGGTGGGCGGCCAGGCGCGCAGCGGTAGAACTTTTGGAAGACGACGCTGTGTTGAGCGATATAGCATGCACCGATGAGAATGAAGATGTGAGAAAGGCCGCGATCGAAAAAATCAACGATCCTGACGTGAAAAGCGCAGCGATAAACAAAGAAAAAGCGGTGACTGAAAAGGAAAACGCCGCGAAGCTGGTTTCAGATTCGGATATCGTACGTATTTGTACGCAAATACGTACGGATGCATTGCGCGACCGCATCAATGCGGCAAACGAAATATATGAGATGCGAGGCAGCCGGTTTTTTTCTAAGGATGGCCGAAGCCATATAATTAACGCGCTGCTGGCTGAAATGCAACGCGCCGTATCAAGCGACTTTGATTATTCAATGGCGGTCGGTGCATTAAATTATAACGGCAATCAATATATAGGAAAACTGCTGGCCAGGTTCTATCGGGATGAGGAGACCCTGCCGTGTGACAGAGAAAAAATTCGGCTGCTGAACGATTCACTTGTATCCTACACGGTGTATGAAGGCAGGAAAAGCCCGGTATATTTTGATCCCGAATCGAGTGACGGTATACGGCTGCACGGGCAATTGTAAGCCGCAAATCGGATACGCGAAGCAGCAGTGAAGGGAGGGAAACGGTATGGCGGACCCTGCGGCGAACCTGAAATCTGTACTGGATCATTTCATTATCAGCAATAACGAGCTCGCAAAAGCATTATCGGTCGATCCTTCTCTCGTATGCCGCTGGATTAAGGGAGAGCGCAAGCTCAAAGCGGCGAGCCCCGCGATGGTGGCATTGGCGGAATTCGTGCTGCAGCGCAGCCGGCGCATACTCGACATCGAGTGGCTCAAGGCTCAATTCGAAAAAGACGGCTTGCCCACCGATATTTCCAGCGTGTACCGCGTGAAGCAGAACCTCATCATATGGCTCGCAAGCGACGGGGATTCACTGCGGCACTGTATGGGAAGTTTACCGGATAACGAAAAGGCATGGAATGTGTACCGCGCCGCCGCGGCAGAAGCAAGCTCGGTTCCTGCGCGTCAGGCAAACTTCGGAAATATGAATATCACAATCGCGCTGGAGTCGGTATTAGGTGATACACCTGCGGGTGCCGAACTGAATATTTTCCTGTCGAGCGATGAGATCAACACCATTGCGGAGGAAGGGTTTTCTCAGCTGTTGCTGCGTTCAATCAACAAAAGCGGTATCAGTGTACGACTCGTCATATGCGTATCGGGCAATACCAAGGCGATGTCGCGCCTGATCGGCGTATATATGCAGCCGTTGGTCTCGGGGCATTTCAATATGTCCATCGTGCATGGCATGACGCAGACTGTGGCTAATCAAATGTACCTGATGATGCCCGGCAGATACGCGATGATGATTACCGAAGCGCAGGGGAACGCACAGCCTGTTGCTGTTATTGTGGAGGAAGAAACATTTTTATACGAGCTGCAGGAAAGCTTTGAGCGCGCCGCAAGATACGCGCAGCCTGTGCTGCACGTGTACGGCAACGCTTTTTCACGCAACATACTCGAGATTCTCTATATCGAATACGCCACACCTGGGAATCTCGACGTTGTCAAGGATAGTTTAAACCCCATGTTTATGGAACCAGGAGCGTATGACCGGGCGCTGAAGGCGCTGGGCAATGAGGGCAGCGAGTTTGACTGGCGCAGCGCGGAGTTTATGCGGTTTCAGAAAGGAATGGACGCTGCGCTTTCAGGCGGCGCTGTTTTTCGGGAGATACTCTCGCTGGAGAGGCTGAATCAGGTGGCACGGGACGGTTTCTGCCGCATGCCGGGGCTGTATTTCATGGGGAGCGGTTTTGTGAATCTGGATGCGACGGGATGCGCCGCAATACTCAAAGGCTACATACATTACCTTGAAACGGTGCCGGCTTTCAATGTACTGATACTCGACGACCTCTCCATATTAAATGTCGGCAGCTGCTGGCACATCAAACAGAACGCGAGCGTGGCAGTCAACTGCTGGAGCGGGGAAGAGCCGCTTATGATCCACACCGACCAGATACTGCTTGTGGGAGAATTCCAGTCGCGTTTCAACGATTTGTGGGAGCAGGGGAAGGGCTTTATCGGCAGCCGTGCGGGTGTGACCGCGATATTGCAGGATGTATTGACACAACTGGCAGAACGGCATTTGGATGGCGGCCGGAAAGCGGAAAAGGAGAAAGCATAATGATCATACGGGTGATGTCAACGGTAAAAGAGGACAATATCTATTACCGCTATACCTGCGAGAAGTGCGGGTTTCACAGCCACTGGATCACGTATACGGTAGTCGGCTCGGCATGCCGGACAGTGAGTTTCACAGAAAATCAGAACGCTTTGGCAGCGCTGCTTCAAAACGGTGCGCAGCAAAGGCTGCATGGCAGCATGCGTATGTACGAGGCGCAGATAAGGGAATGCCTTGCGGGCAGGCGCGCGGACAGCCGGGATGACTATACGATTTATAACATTTTCAAGCTGGCGGAGAAATGCCCGCGCTGCGGCCATCAGCCTTCATGGCTGCCCGTACAGAAGCTGTTCCGAGCCAAGGCGGAGAAATACAACGCTCAAACGCCTATGCTCAGCGAGCCGGACATCATGTTTGGAGGTGAACGCCCCGAGGATGACGACGGCTTGCTGGATAAGCCCTGCGCGCTTACGATTTGCCATGCCCAGTCCGTCACTTCCCTGAACGCGCTGCCCACATGGATATACCTTAACGATGTTTCGCTGGGAGAGGCCAATAGCGGGTTTGCGCTCAATGTGCAGACGCGATTTGCCGATAACCTGATTACAATACAGAACGAATCGGGCATGGCATTGCTGTCATATTATTTTACGGCGGAAAGCAGCGGCGCAAAGATGATCCGCTATTCGGGCAGAAATTTTGAAATCAGCAAAGTACCTGTAGGAAGCGTAAGCAGGATGGACGCAGCGGCTCAATGAGGGTTTGCCCGCCTCCGAGCTGATCGATTATATGGCGGAGCAAAAAGTAGAGGAGTACTTGAAATCTGAACAGTAAAGAGAGGAGAGGCAAATGATTCAAGATGATTTATACGAGGAAACCGCGATCAGAGATTATG